>JBDTJV010000403.1:0-3270 GCA_039935675.1 Ginsengibacter sp.
CCGTCTAAATCTACAGACATAATATTTGGGTCGCTTGCGATAATGAATCCCGACTCATCCTGCTTTAAATAAATTTGATCGTTTTGATTACCTGATAAAAGTTTTATTGATCCTGTATTAAAATTGACAAGGACGTACTGCTGGCTACCCATTGTTGAAGAAGTTTGAGCAATTCCAAAAAGGAGATTTTTATGAATCAAAGACAGGGGCTTAAATGTGATCCAGCTATTTGAATCATTCTTTAGTTTTACTCCAAGACCTGCACCGTATAATCGGATGCTGTCTTTAAATAAAATAACCATCTCGTTAGTTCCAGGCAAAGCCTGCGCATCATATATTTTCCGAAATGAATCAACCACATGAAGGTTTTTATCATAAAGAATGCCCCTTTCCAACTGCTCGCCCGTATAGAGATTTTTGTTTTTAAAGAACGCGAAAATTCTGTCGCCCGGTAAAACTTCAAAATTTGAAATCGTATCGAGATCATTGTGCCCGGCAATTGTGTCGGCAAATAAATAGAGATAGTTAAACTGTTTTAAAAGGTTTGCAGGGACAGTTGTTATTCGTTGGGGATAATCTTTAAGGTGTTTATATACATAATTGAGAACCAATAAATTTTCCTTACCCTTTTGGTAATCATCTTGTTCCGGAACAATTCTTTCTGCAACCCGTTGTATTCTTTCTCTTTCATAAAGATTGTAAACTCTCACACACAGAAAAACAACGAAGCTAATAACCAATATCGAAATTATAAGAGCGTACATGGCTGCCCTTAGCCTTGAAAAATCAAAGTTTTTTACCCTAGATGAAACAACATCCTGGAAGGCTTCATTCAGGATATATTTTTTGGGTTTCACCCCGGAAGAATTTAAAATCTTACTCTTTTCTAATTCTGCAATGAGAGTATCATTTTTCTGCGTATGAATGAAATCATTAGTTGTGAAATAAGAAGCGTTGTTGTGATTATCAACAAATTTTTTTTCTATAGCATGCCCCCTTAGTAAATAGCTTTTTTGGTTTGCCTTTTTGAGTATATTATGGTAATAAGCGTTCAAAGCGTGCTTAAGCTCAACCAAATCGGTCGATCGGGTAGCATCCTGTATTGGCTGCAATAAAGTATCATGGCTTATTTCGTAGCTCTGGCCGGTTACCGTATTCAGCTCGCGTCTTATAATGCGGGTTTCTGTTAATTTATCCAATAAACCCTCATTGAAGCCCATAGGTGTGATGGAAACTTTGTCCAGGCATATTCTGCTATTGGTCTTGTTATCTATTAGTTTTTCTTCTATCAGGTAACGAATAATAAGCCGTTCAAATTCGCCCAGGTCTTTGGTTATTTCGTTTTCTCCCGAAACAATATCAATGTAATAATTTTTTATAATGTCATTGAGATTTTCCGGGAGGTAAGAATTATCGACTTCAATATTATCAGGATCTACGGATGATTTTTTTCCAGTGACCCGCAAGATCACTTTTTCCTCAATATACTTGCAAATAATTTGTAGCTCAAAAGCCTCAATGGTCTTTTGGCCCGATAGCATATCTTCTTTGTTTTCAAAAAAGCCTGATATTTTTTTTATGACTTCCGGGGAATAGCTGAATGGCACTGATAAAAAATCACCTTTATACTTAGCAGGTCCTTCAATGATATCTTCAATCTGTTCAATAAGAATTTGTTTCAGCTTATAACGGTTATTGAAAATCACAGGAATCACTTCGCCCAGCTCATCCAGCAAGTACAAACGATCTGAGCGGATGCCTATTAAAAAATGGGTAGGTAATGCATCCTTGATAAAATCAACCTGTTCCTTATTCCGTTCAGAGAAATCGGCATTATCTAGTTTTGTCATTAAAGTTTCCTGGAAATAGGGAGGTATCCTGTTGTAAACCAGGTCTGCTAATTCGATTGATAAATTATCATATTGGGCTTTTGGGAAATTAAAAATTTCCTCAAATTGATCCATAATCAGCAGAATCCCTTTAAAACCTTCCTGTTTGGCCTCCCACTGTATCGTTGTAAACAATTGCCACAGGCTGCGGCCTTGCTTATCGTTTTCTACTTCGGATAAAAAAATAGTTTGCCGGATGTGTTTTTTAAATTCATCGAGCAATTGTTTTCTGAGATGACTTATTTCTTCCTTTTTGGTTGAAGAATAGCTGAACCGGATTTCGATTACTTTATACTTAGCTGATTTTTTAAAATGAGGCACTACTGCCGCCTGGATAAGTGATGATTTTCCATAACCCGACCTTCCAAAAAGGACGGTTAATTTATTGTTTTGAACAATAGTGTTTAACTGTTCTTTTTCATTTTTTCTACCAAAGAAGAGCGCTTCATCTTCCTCTGTGAACGGCTTTGGGCCAGGGTATCTATATTTCATAAAAGATGAATATTTTATTAGGTAGAAAGTTGCATTATGGATTTTCTTATATTCCTTACCATTTCGCTATGAAATGAGTCATAAGATATGGCCTCTTCCATCAGATCTTTTTGTGACATTACCATTGATGACCGGGTTGTGGTAAAAAATGTAGCGTAAATGGGGTATTTATCTTTCGAATAATCGATTATATCGCTATATAATTGTAATAATTCTTCCACATCAGCTATGTTTCCCATCATTTTAATCCATTTATCTTTTTCTACCGGATCTATGGGGTTGGGGTTGGGATCTGGATGTGGAATAGGTATTGGCCTCTGAAAGGCTTCAATCGCGTACAAACGTTTGATCAAGTCTTCAGATTCTGGAATCAAGGATAAATTTAGAGGATATTTCTTGATCCACTGTAAATATGCCGCATTATCCTCTGTATCATTGAGTGACGCTACCGTAAGCATTTCATTTCGCGAAGGTGGTCCGCTGTTATAAATTTTTGTTACCAGTAAAGGGACATACCATTCCTTAAGATCAAACCCTAAAAAGACGAGCACCTTGGCATCAGATAATTTATTGATAAGATTGGCAGAAAAGAAATTATTATTTCCCATAATAGAGAAAAGAAATGCATAAAACGTAGTGTAATCCGTAATTAATGAGTTGGTATCATCATATTTCCCGTACAAATTATAAATAAAGGGTATTTCTTTTGGTACTGGTGGTACCGGATTAGTGCCCTTTACCGAATAATACTCAAAGCTGTAGGGTATGTTATTTTCCTCGAAAGCCTTTACTAAAAATGTATCCTGCGTAAAACAAACCATGGCAGAAAATTTCATCTTTGCAATCTTCCCAAAAATATCTCCCGGAGTTATGGACTCGTAAATCTGCT
>JBDTJV010000404.1:0-7810 GCA_039935675.1 Ginsengibacter sp.
TTAATAACGGAAATCTTACTTTCAAAGATGTTTCGACGGAGGCAGGAATTGATAAACCCTCCATTTCCAATGGTGCAGCCTATGTGGATCTTGATAATGACGGCAATCTCGACATGGTAGTCAATAATATCAACGGAAACGCTTTTATTATGAGAAATGAAAATCAATCCGGGGACACAACAAAGAGAAATAATTATTTGACCATTCAGTTAATAGGAGATTCGTTAAACACAGAAGGAATCGGAACAAAAGTGTATGCCTATTGCGGTACTATGAAACAAATGGTAGAGCAATATCCGCAAAGAGGTTATTTATCATCCGTCGATAGTCGTCTGCACTTTGGTTTTGGGCAAAAAAGGCCGGATTCGTTGAAAATAACCTGGCCCGGAAATAAAATACAGGTTATTTACAAACCAACTATTAATCGAATCCTCAAGGTAAATTATAAAGATGCAGTAGGAGAATTGGAAGAACCCAAAGCGGAAAATACTTCACTTTTTGCGGATGTAACTGAGCAAATAAAAGCCGATTTTATACATAAAGAAACTCCTTTTTTTGATTATTCATTCCAGCCTTTAATCATGCAAAAATATTCGCAGGAAGGGCCTTTTATTACTGTGGGAGATATGAACGGAGACGGCCTTCAGGATTTCTTTATTGGTGGAGCCTTCAATCAATCTGGCAAAGTATTTCTTCAACAAAAGAACGGTACTTTCCAGGGTAAAGATTTGGTTACGGGAAAGAAATACGAGGAAGATATGCAAAGTGTTTTATTTGATGCCAATGGCGATGGTTATCCCGATCTTCTCATAGCCGGAGGAAGCAGTGAATTTGAATTAACCTCATCTTTTTATCGTCCCCGATTATACCTGAATGATGGGAAAGGCAATTTCAAAATGGATAGTACGGCCTTTTCGCCGCTTATTCGTACTCCATCAAAAGCAATAGCAATTGCTGACATGGACGGCGATGGCAATCAGTATATTTTTATTGGTGGAAGAGTTGCGTTGGGAAATTACCCAGCTCCGCCACGTAGTTATATTCTTAGGAATGACCACGGAAAATTTACAGATGTTACCGCAACAGTTTGCCCTGCCTTGGAAGATATCGGTTTAATAAATGCAGCCGTTTGGATTGATATTGATAATGATAAAAAGCCAGACCTGATCATTGCGGCAGATTGGCAACCTATCCGCATTTTTAAAAATAACGGTAAAACATTAACTGAAATTACGGATCAAACCGGTTTGCAAAATTATCCTGGTTTCTGGAGAAGCATATCCATTTGTGATGTGGATCACGATGGTTTTCCGGATATTGTAGCTGGAAATATTGGCCTGAATAATCCTTATCATATTACCGCACAACAACCATCAGAATTGGTGGCAAAAGATTTTGATCATAATGGAATCATGGACGATCTCTTTTGTTATTATATTAAAAACAATGAAGGCAAATATGTGTTGTCCACTGCGGTTTCGCGAAATGACCTGGCAAGACAAATGCCTTCAATTAAAATTACCTTTCCGAAAAATAGTGATTATGCAAAGGCTTCCTTTGAACAGGTGGTAACTAAAGATATGTTGAATGGTGCTATAGTGCTTAAATGTAGCGAAGCAAGAAGCGGTTGGTTTAAAAATGATGGAAAAGGGCATTTTACTTTTCATCCTTTTCCTTTGATCGCCCAGATAGCTCCCGTAAATGCGATTGTTTGTGATGATGTAAACGGAGATGGAAATACCGATATCATTTTAGCCGGAAATGAATACCAGTCCAATGTAATGTCTGGCCGTTTTGACGCCTCTTATGGACAACTTTTGACGGGAGATGGTAAAGGGAACTTTACAGCCATTACCCCGCTTTCGAGCGGCTTAATAATAGACGGAGATGTAAGGGATCTCAAAATTATTTCTGACGGCAAAAAGAAAATTCTTCTTGCCGCTGTGAATAATAGTAACATGAAGGCTTTTTCAATTGGTAAAACGAAGTAGGGAGTTTGTGAAAATTAAAAATTTACTATTTGTTGAATTTGTTGACTCTTCGGTTTTATTTATTGGAAATTGCCCTATTGCCCTATTCGGCTTTTAAAAAAATGAGGTTATAAGGTTTTAAAAAATTAAAGAATTTAATTCTAATAAGGTTTAAAACCTGAAAATGAAACTTCATTCAAATAAGTTTCCCGAAGATTTATTTCAAAGACAAAATTAAAAATCGACTTATTTGTTGATTTACTGTAAGTGTCATTTACAAAATAAAATATTTATTTCCCCAAACAAGGAATCTTTTTTCACTTTAAATTTTTTAGTTTTATTCTCTCAATTTTTCTGAATGATCAATCCTGTTACAAAGGCAAACAGAAATATAATCTTCATTGTAATCGTTGCCTCCCTTGGATATTTTGTTGATATCTATGACCTGGTTATTTTCTCTATTGTTCGCGTTCAAAGTTTTCATGATATTGGCATTCCCGATTTGCAGATGCGCACGCAAGGAGAATACGTGTTGAATATGCAAATGGGGGGATTACTTATTGGCGGTATTATCTGGGGAGTTATTGGAGATAAGTTTGGCCGGATTAAAGTACTTTTCGGTTCCATTCTTTTATACTCATTTGCCAATATGGCCAATGCTTATGTGCATAATATTAATACATACGCGGCGGTTCGTTTCATCGCAGGTATCGGGCTAGCCGGTGAATTGGGAGCCGGAATGACCTTAGTGAGTGAAAGTATGCACAAAGATAAGCGCGGCTATGGAACCATGATGGTAGCTGTTGTTGGTGTATTAGGAGCCCTGGTTGCTTTTGTTGTAGCAGAACATTTTGACTGGCGCAATGCTTACCTGGTAGGTGGTGGCATTGGCGTTGTTTTATTGGCATTGAGAATTGGCACTTTTGAATCTGGCTTATATAAAAATACCAACGATAAGAAGATTGCAAAAGGAAGATTGTCTATGATTTTTAGTAGCCGGGAAAGAGCATTGAGATATTTATATTGCCTTTTGATCGGGCTGCCTATTTGGTTTGTAGTCGGCATTTTTGTAACCCAGGCTCCGGAATTTGGAAAAGCGTTAAACGCAACCGAAACCTTAAGTGCGGGAAAAGGCATTGTGTATACTTATATCGGAATTTCGCTGGGCGATCTACTTGCGGGTCTATTGGCACAAATAACCAAATCAAGAAAACTGGCTGTTTTTATTTTCCAGGTGGGAATAATAGTAAGTTCAATCTGGTATCTTTCTTCCACAGGAATTACGCCTCAGCAATTTCATTCGCTGGCATTTTTTATGGGATTGTCAGTTGGATATTGGGCTACTTTTGTTACCATTTCATCTGAGCAGTTTGGAACTAATCTTCGGGCTACTGTAACCACTACAGCGCCAAATTTTGTGAGAGGTGCATTAATACCGAGTACTTTTTTGTTTGAATTTTTCGTACATCGATCCAATATTATAACAGCAGGCTATATAATGATATTTTTGCTTTCTGCTATCGCCATCTTTGCCCTTAGTCGATTAAAAGAAAGCTTTAATAAGGATCTTGATTATTTGGAAGTGTAAAAAATTAAAGTCCACTTATGGAAATTCCTACCTGGTACAATCTCATAGTAGGTCCGGCGCCATCTTTCAGCAGACCGTTTATTTGGTAAGAACCAAAGAGTGAGAAAATACCGTAACCTATCCTTCCCGTAGCCATAAAATGAGAAGTGCTAAAAAAGCGTTTGCTATTTTCTTTCTCAGTATATCCATTAAGAACATTTCCGTTTTTATCAACCCAATTTTTTCCCTTGGTATGAAGGTTGACAAGAGTCCCTGCCTTTAATCCAATGGCCGCCTTCCAGCTTTTATCAGGATGATCGGGGTTGGCAGTATATCGCAATTCCAAAGGAATTTCCAGGAAAGTGGAAGACAATTTATATTTTTTGAAGTGATTGACCGAGTCGAGGTGTGTGAATGGAAGAGTTCCGGGTGCCGCTGTCACACCAATATTTACTTTTTTAAATATGATATTGCTTGTGCTAACGCCAATACCAAACCCCAGGCTCAATTTTGGTGAACTTTTGAGTTGTTTATTAAACATCACATAAGCATTGAAACCGCGGGATAGACCGCTTTGGTGACTGCTAATGCTGTCAGGCATAGATGCCCAATGGTCAGAAGAAAGCTGAAACATAAAATGATCAGCCGCCTTTTTTTGAACGGAAACATTATTGCTATTTGTAGCATGCAGCGTATCCTGGGAGAAAGCCAATGAAAAAAACAAACAACTGAAAACTACAAAAACAAATTTTTTCATAAATATAATTAAGTTGGCAAATGTATCTTTTACGGGGTTAAAGAAAGGTTAAATAGCCTTCATTTAAAAGTGGAAATAGTACTAAATTTGCCGACAATTATGACAAATTCTGATATAAATATCCACGTAGAATTGGATGACGAAAAAGTGCCTGAGAAAATAAAATGGAACGCAAGCTCAAGTTCTGCTGAAGATCTTCAACCTGCAAAAGCGATGTTGCTTGCTTTTTGGGATCCTGCTGAAAAAACTGCCTTGAAAATTGACCTCTGGACAAAAGATATGATGACCGATGAAATGGCCGATTTCTTTTACCAGGTGTTTTTTACTATGGGTGATACTTTTCAAAGAGCTACTCAAAGAAAAGATCTTTCGGATTATATAAAGAGATTTGCCAATGATTTTCATAAAAAATTCGAAGAAAAAGAAAGACCTGCCTAAAATAATTGATTTGAAAAAATCATGATTTTATATTAAATACTTTTTTTAGGATAATTTAGTTATCCAGCATTTAGATAAGAATATATCCCACAAAATAACCTCTCCAATATTTTATGAGATATGAAATTTTGTTAATTCTTTTTGTAAATAAATAACAATAATGCGTGAATTGATTTATCATATTTAAGCAAAAAGAAGGCTTCTAATTTCAAAAATCGAAATTCCTTTTATTCCTTTGTTTACTGTAAAAGATGGAAGAGGAAAATATTTCTTCAAACTTCTTTTATAAGATTAAAAAGCTACTTTGCATTTTGTTTACCATTTAATTAACATTTATGCAAAAGAGCTATGTTAGAATATGGCTTTTTCTTTTCATTTGTCTCTGCTCAAATACTTCCCTATTTTCCCAAGCAGTCATCTATGTAGATTCGTCTGCAACCGGTTTAAACAATGGCCAATCATGGAAAAATGCGTATAAAAATCTGGACAGTGCATTAATTAATGCCATCGATACTAATGAAGATTATACAATCATGATGGCGAAAGGAACCTATACGCCGTCACTGATACCTGAAAATTTATCAACCGGCAATGTCAGGGACGTGTCATTTTATATAACATTTAGTGGTACTATTGTGGGGGGTTATTCGCCCGGCGGCGGCACACTTAACCGTCAACTTTATCCAACTATTTTAAGCGGTGATATTGGAATAAAAAATGATTCGCTGGACAATGCGTATCATGTGCTAACCTTACAATATTCTGATATTGAAATGTCCGGTATAACAATTACAGGAGGTAATGCCAATGGAACAGGTAGCTTACAAGTAGAAGGGGGAAATATACCCAGGTATAATGGCGGAGGCTTTTATTTGCTTAATGGTTATGCTGATTTGCACGAGATCATCGCTGAGCATAACACTGCTTCTTATGGCGGCGCAATATATAATGATACTTCGGAAGTGGATATCACGAACGCCGTATTTGATTACAATAGTTCAAACAGGGGAGGAGCGATTTATAATAATTCTGCATCCACGTACACGATGAACAATATTGTCGCATACCGTAATTTTGCCGAAAATGCAGGAGGAGCTATCCTTAATGATAATGCTACAGAATACACGATCAACAATTGCACTTTTGTCGAGAACTTTGTAAATGTGAATGTAGGAGGAGCCATTTACAACACACAGAACAGCGCCACGAGCACACTTACCAACTGTCTTTTTTCTGGAAATTATGGGGATGATGATCCTTCGGCGACCACATATTATGGTTCGGATATAGCGGACTCCGCCAATGCTGTAAATGCAAATTTTTGTGTTTTTCAAACCGATTTTCACGGGGGGAAAAATAATTATGTATTAGCTGGTTCAGGTGTAGCAGACATTAAGAATCCAAAAGGACCCGACAATATTTGGATGACCAAAGATGACGGACTGTCAATAACGGTAGCCTCTCAGGCATTTAAAAATGGAGGAAATGGAACGCTTGATTCTGATATAACTGGCGCGTTGCGTGATCAAGCGGATAATAGCTTTGATATAGGCGCTTACGAAATCAATAAATGTGGTCAACTTACGGGCCGGATTATTTATGTGGACAGCAGCGCCACAGGCGCACAAAGCGGAACATCCTGGGCAAATGCTTTTACAGACTTGCAAACAGCCATCAACCTGGCACGCTTCGGTTGCGTTGACACCATTAAAGTTGCCGCAGGAACTTATCATCCTTCAAATTATTTATTAGGAACTTCAGGAGATGCTACCTACACAGAGAGATTTCAATTGTCTTCTAATGTCGCTATCCTGGGCGGTTATCCTCACGGAGGTTCGTCTGTTGCCGACCCCGTTGCCAATAAGACGATACTCTCAAATAAATTGAAACAGGTAGTTTTTGCCGGCAATGTTACCAACGTTCTCTTGAGTGGCCTTTCTATTGAAGACGGAAATGTACAAGGTACCGGTGTTTTTAACGTAAATGGAGTAAACTATCCTTCCAGTGATGGCGGGGGGATTATGGTGTATAATTCCGGAATAGAGATGCGCGATTGCTACATTAATAATAATTATGCCAGTGGAAACGGGGGCGGAATGGTAGCAGTTAATTCAACTGTAAAAATGGAGCGCTGTTCATTGGAAGGAAACAGGGCAGGCACTGAAGGCGGAGGTGTGTATATCAATACACCAAGCGGTGCAATTAATATGGACAGTAGCGTTTTCACTAACAACGTTACCAATTACTTATTCGGTGGTGGAATTGCTATTGAGGATAATTCTGATAGCATTACCATTAGCAACAGTCACTTTACGGGCAACCAAACATTGACCGCAGCGGGAAATGTAGGAGGCGGAGGCGCCATATATTCAAATTCCGGCGCATGGATAAACGTAACAAAATGCGTTTTCGATTCAAATCTTGCTTTTTATGGGGGCGCCCTTTACTTAGGAAATAGTTCCCGAAGCCTTGTTGGAAATAGTTTCTTTTTGAACAATAGTGCCTCAGCCAGCGGAGGCGCGGTTGATTGCAGAGGCCGCGAAGCTAATTTTTACAATATTGTTTTCGCGGGTAATAAAGCAGCAAATAAAGGAGGAGCATTGTATTCTGAATCTGGTGCGGGGGTATATTTCTCGACGTTTATAAGAAACAGTGCAGGCAGTGAGGGTGGCGCGACAGATGGGGACTTAACTTTTTCTAATTCTATTACATGGTTGAATAGCGTTGCAGGAGATAGTCTTACATCTCACGTTGACCCAATGTTTGCAAATATTAACGACATTGCCGGTCCGGATGGTATTTATGGTACGGGGGATGATGGCCTGAGATTGACATTGCAATCACCTTTTATTAATCAAGGGGGTGATCCTTACGACACTTCTCTTATACATACTGACATAACCGGTGCCCCCCGTTTACAATCAATTGAAACAGATCCGGGAGCTTATGAGCTTGATTTTTGTGGCCTGTCGGATTTTGTCAATAAAACTATTTATGTAGATTCATCTGCTGTTACCGGAAATAACACCGGCAGGGATTGGGCGAATGCGTTTACCGATCTTGAAAGGGCATTCAAGG
>JBDTJV010000405.1:0-8713 GCA_039935675.1 Ginsengibacter sp.
TGTCCTGACTTAATGGTGGTATCAATAACGGATCTCAAGACAGCAAATCCGTCTGCACCGGCGGATGATTTAAATTGACCGGATATCTTTTGTTTTACTCTAACATTTCTTATGGCCCTCTCGGAGCCATTGTTATCGGGCGTCACTTCGGGATTATACAAAAAATAGAAAACATACTGCCGGTATTTAAGTAAACTCTTTTGCAGGTTCCTCGACTTTTTATGATTTTCATCAAGTTGAAAAAGGAGCAGGTTATTAAATTTTTCCATCAAATTTCCCCGTTCTTTATTTTCCTCATTATATTTATTTTTCGGTATTTGCTTTTTTAACTGAAGCGCTTCTATAATCAGCGACTTCACCTCTGTAGCCCAATGGCTTTCCTTGTAAAGCTGTTCTAAATATTTTAAATCACGAAGCAAATGAGCTGTACAAATCTGATGATGTTTGGCATTGCAATTGAAATGGCAAAAATATCTGTCATGTTGTAAAACAGCATTGGGTAATCCATTACTAAATGTATCTTCAATAGTTTTAAACCCACGATTATCAGAATGAACAATAAAAGTAAAGTCATCATTTTGCCATGTCCACATCCAATCATTTTGACCATTGACTTTTGAAGATGTTTCATCCGTTCCTATAAATGTAGCCTGAACCACACGCTCCTTTATTTTCACATAAGGCTTTGCAGACTTTTTGATAAGGCGGTTTAAAATATTATGGATGCCACCTGCACTTACAGGCAAACCCATTACATCTCTAAAAAATTCTTTCATTCTTTCAAAAGGCAGCAATTGCCTTGCATGCAGGTATCCTGTCAGTGATTCTACGTTGGGGCCATACTGCACTTTTACAGCCACATATCCCGGGAATTTGCTTTCTACAATATTGCCGCAATTACAAATTTTACGGTAAATACGATGCTCTGTACAAACAGGTTTTATTACAGGAATATCTATAATCTGGCGACTTTCTATCAGTGTTTCCGGAAAGTTCCTTAAATCGTTTCCACAGCAATTACAATAGTCTGCCCGATGTTCTACGATTTCATCAATAGTTTCTGAACACAGTAAAGTTTTGCCTGCATGTCCTTGTTGGCCACCCGGTTTTTTACCGCTCTTTTCACGAAGGCTTTGATTTTTCTTCGGGCGGTTCTGATCTTTTGACGGTGCAATGCTGGAGTTATTGCTGTTCTTTTTGGTTTTATAAATCAAAAGTTGGGCTTCTAAATCAGTATTCTTTTTAGTCAAATCATCAATTGTTTTTTCCTGTTTGCGGATTAGTTCTAAAAATGATTTTATAAGATTTCTTATGTCCAAACAAATATTATTTTATTGGTACAAAGGAAGATCTTAAAAACCACAAGAATCAATAAGCACAAGACTTTTAATCCACAAAATCAATATTTCTTTCATCAAAAATGTGCATTAAAAAAAGATTTTTCAAAAACATAAAAAAAATGTGAACAACTATTTGAAAATATAAACAGAAGCTCTTTCAAATATAATTTTAATTACATGTTTAGGTACTGAATAGTTACAAAATTAAAGGGATAACTAATACTTTAGCCGTCCCTTTTTTATGTTCTCGATTAATTAACAGGATTTAAGAAGGGGTCTATGGATAAAACAATAATAGCGTCGGAAATTAGAAGAAAATACAAACTGATTCCTCAACCCGGTAAACGTTGTTACATTATCATTGATAACACTCAACGAATTGAAATGATATGGAAACGCGGTAATGGTGTAACAAATGGTTTTGTATGGCTATTTGTTTGCCCGGTCACCGGAAAGCTTAGCCGAAAGTTGCGCTTTATAAATGGGACATACATTAACACCAAACTCATAAAGGACTATTATAGGAAGAATAAACCAGATTGGCATAGCGGGACTAAAATGGATAAAGTGCTAATGATTAAACAGCATGCAATCAATGCTGAAAAAGAAGTCAATCAGAGATTTTTTAAAACACATTATAATGGGAAGCCGACAAAAAGATATTTAAAGTGTCTTCAGCGAATCGAGGCAGCGAAAGATATTTCGATGAAAGATATAATTAATGGGAAATATGATTTGCCTACTAAAAACCATATAAAATTTTAGTAAACAGTCAACAAAATATTTGGCAAGATGAGCGGTATTGATTAATTTTTACAAATCAGACTTTAAAGTTTATTTAGCTAACAATTTTCGCAAGTATCCTAATATATTTAGTTTATCTTTGTTTTGTATTTTTAATTGTTAACCTTTAAATTTTCTACAATGGCAAAAACAAATGGAGGCTCTAAAGCCCCACACCCTCAGCCACAAAGCGCAGTTACAGGAAAGTATGTTACAAATGCCTACGCTAGTAAGCATCCAAAAACAACTTTCACTGAAAACCACAAAACTAAAGGGAAGAAATAATCCCTAGAAGTTTAACCTTTTGATTACCCTTACTTTGGGTAACTTAAGAAGACCATCTATTTATAGTTGGTCTTCTATGTCTTAATGCGAATTTAAGGGGTATAACTTTCTTTCAGTCGAACATACCTACCTTAGGATATAAATAAAAGAAAGCCTAGAAAACTGTCCGGTTATTTAAAAAAAACTTTTTGGATCAACTTTTAAAAAGTCTGCTAACTTTATTAAAGTAAGAATGTCGTAATCTTTTTTGCCATTTTCAATTTCTGATATGGTAATTCCATCTAATTTACAAACTATATTCATTTTTCTTATTGATATGCTTTTTGCTTTTCTTGCAGTTTTAATTTTAGAACCTATTTCTTTTAAAGAGTTCTCGGTATTCATTAATTAGAATTTAATGATTTATATTTTAATTAAAGAAGTCAAAAATCAAACCTAATTTCAGCGGCTTTTAAAGAAGAAATACAAAAGATGAATTCACAATTATAGAGTGTACCTGAAAATGTGAAAATAATTCCCAAAATAATTTTCAATTATTGCCTATTATTGAATAATAATTCATAATTTTAGGGTGTTAAACTTACAAATCTAAAAATGTGAATTATGAAAATACTTTATTGCCGAGTTAGCACTGTAGACCAAAAAACGGATAGACAAAGAGTAAATGAAAAAGATTTCAATTTAATTGTTGAGGATAAATGCAGCGGTGCAATACCATTTTTTGAAAGATTTGGAGGCCAAGAAATTAAAAAGTTGATTGATAAAGGTGCTAAGATTAGCTTATCAGTTTTATCCATTGATAGATTAGGACGAGATTTAAGAGATATCATAAATACCATACATTTCTTTACTGAAAATAAAATCGCTATCAATTTTATTTCACAAGGTTTATCAACGCTGGATCACACCGGGAAAGAAAATGCAATTTCTAAAATGATGATTTCTATTTTGGGAGTTGTTGGTGAAATGGAAAGAAATCAGATTAGCGAGAGGCAAAGGGAGGGAATTGTTATAGCAAAATTAAAAGGAGTTTACAAGGGAAGATTAAAAGGCAGTAAAGAAGATACCCTAGGATTCCTAGGAAAGGAGAAAAATAAAAAAGCACTTTCACTTTTAAAAAAGGGTTACAAAGCGATTGAAATTTCTAGCATAACAGGACTACACATAAACACTATTACTAAGATTAAAAAGTTAGGTTTGATTGGCAGCGATATAAATTAGTGGGGACAATCCACAAGGATTTTTTTGAAAAGTAAAAATCATTTTTCAAAAACAGTTTACAGGTAGCAAAATATTTGACTGGTGTAGGATGCAAGGAAAGCATCAAAACCGTGTTCTACAAAGTGGAAGAACTCTTTACAAGTCTGCAATTGTTATCGAATTACCATGCTGCCATAGCTTACGTGCCATTACACGGAATTGCGTGGTAAAGTAAATTAAAAATATTTCTGATAATTTATATTAATTATCTTGTTCCATTTTAATAAAAAGATATTTTGACAGACTTAGAATATTCTATAACGCTTTCTTTTCTTTACCTATTTCTATCGGTATCGGTTTTAGGAACTCTCATTATCCCAATATTTTTTAATGATAAGATGATGAAGCCTAAAAATAAAAAAACAATAGATCACCCTGGCGATTCCTTTAAACAAACTCTTTTTAAGAGAATTGAAAGATTAAGTTTCGCCGGTAAAATTTTTATCTTATGTGGAATCGTATCAGTAATTTTTGGCTGGCTAGCTTCCTATATTCAAGGTAATCAAAGCGACAAAAAAAATGAAGCTAATTTTTCCAAAATTCTACAAATAAAATTGGACGCAAAAGATAGTATTGATAAAATTAGGGCACATTTTCAAGATAGTATGAACAGAAAAGATAATGAAATTGCAGACCTTACAAGAAAAGAACAGGTTGCGGGTGTACAAAAGTCGGTTGATAGCACAAATAGTAAATTAACGTCTAAGAGTTTCCAGTATCAAAATCTTTCATTAAAATTACAGGCATCACAAAAAGAAAACGAAGAACTTCAAAAGAGTTTTAATAGTCCGGTTATAACAGAATACTTGCCTACACTGAAGGAAACGAATCCATCTTTAACTTTTGATTCATCACGGAATGAGTTCGTTTATACAGTATTTTTCACTAATAGCGGCAAGGGGATAGCAAAAAATATAAAAATAAAAGAAAATACAATATCTGTAGACAATAATAATAAACTAACTAACGGTGTTGAAGGGAATGGGATGTATGTAGATAAATATTTGACTATAGATGCAGGAGTAACCCAATTTTATATGATATATTTTGATAAATCAGTACCTCCATCTTTTGTCTGCATAGAGATTAAATACGAAAACTCTTTTAATGAGCAAAGAAATCCATTTAGAAATATTTATTATTTTGATCCAAATTTTGTAAATAAACCTATCCCTAAATTAAATAAATATCAAAAATCATGGGTGGAAAAATACCTTTTAGATAATAAATTATGGATTAATAGTTAATTTATGACACCTGAACAATTCCATAAATTAGATGAATCAGAGGAAGCAAAAGTTATAAGGGAAGAGAAACACATTGCAGATAGAAAAGATGAAGAATATAATATCTTGCTCTATCAGATAGTTGATCTATTTGTTGAGGTTTATTATTATGGAGATTATAATGTGCTTAGGAGGTGCAATGCTTTTAGCCAAACATGATAATTGGATATTTTACGTATAAGATTATAAACTAAATTTGATTAAATACTATGCGAAAGGATAAATTTAAAATAATAATTTGTTTTATACTGGTATTCTTAATTATAACAAACCCAAGTTTAGAAACATTCAAAGATTATGCAGGTATTCAGCAAAAAAATACCGCTGCAAGAAGGAATTATAACTTTTTTATTTTTTCAATATATCAGAATAGGGAGACACGCCAGCTTTCAGAAGATACTGATGAGGGTTATTCAATTTACACCCATTATTATTTAGGTATTGCAGATAATTTTTTTAATTTAAACTCTAAGTAAAATCTACTTGTTATCCCACCCCAAGAAGGGGTGGAGAGGAATTCGATGTTTACGTTAAAAATATTTATAGGGTATTGATGTCAGGAGGGGTGAAAGGTTGCTATGTTTACTTCACAAATAAAGAAGTTGAAAAGTACTTTAGAGCTAAGGATTGAACTAAATTAAACACATTTAATTATCTTTAAGTGAAATCTATCAAATTAAGTAAATGGCAACCCCTATTACAACCCCTACTTAAAACAAAAGTCTTGAAAAGCTACGCTGGACAAGGTTTTAATAATTTATTTTGTGTCGTGTCGGGGTCACTGTTTTTTCATTTTTTTACTTGCCTATTTTTTTTAATTTTTTTATCGTTAGAAAAATAAATAATGATGGACATTCAAATGGAAGAAAGCTGGAAGAAGGTTTTAAAAAATGAATTTGATAAAACTTATTTTCAACATATTGTTACATTCCTGAAAGCAGAAAAAGCAACAGGAAAAGTAATTTTTCCTCCCGGCCCGCTAATTTTTAACGCCTTTAAACAAACGCCATTTGATAAGGTAAAAGTGGTAATTCTTGGCCAGGATCCTTACCACAATAAAAACCAGGCTCATGGATTAAGCTTTTCAGTACCAGATGGCATTCCAAAGCCGCCTTCTCTTTTAAATATTTTTAAAGAATTAAGAAATGACCTGGGTATAGAAATGCCGGTAAATGGCAACCTGCAAAAATGGGCCAACCAGGGTGTTTTGTTGCTAAATGCATCGTTAACGGTGAGGGAAAATGAACCTGGATGCCATTCTCAAATAGGATGGCTTCAGTTTACAGACCAGGTTATCAAAAAAATTTCTGACGAAAAAGAAGGAGTTGTTTTTTTGTTATGGGGAAAATTTGCTCAGCATAAGCAAGCACTTATTGATGAAACCAAGCATTTTGTTTTGAAAGCTGCTCATCCTTCGCCTTTAAGTGCCCACAATGGGTTTTTTGGTTGCAAACATTTTTCTAAAACAAATGAATTGTTGATGAAACAACATCAGAATCCTATTGATTGGAAAATTTAAATACAGTAAATCAATAAATATTGAAGAATTTTATTTCAAGGATTTTCGCACTTTGGGCAATGATCATTTTTATCATAACGCTACTCCCGGTGGCTTTGCTGTTGTGGCTTACTATAATGACTGATGAACCAAAACGCACCCAACAATTTCATGCTATTTCAAGGGTTTGGATGAGAATATTTTTCTTTCTTACGGGATGCCGCTTAAAATTAAAAGGCAAAGAGAATTTTAAAAAAGGAGAAAATTATATTATTACCTGCAATCACAATTCATTGATGGACGTTCCTGTGGCAACTCCATTTATTCCCGGCGCCAATAAAACAATCGCTAAAGCAGAAATGGCTAAAGTGCCTTTGTTTGGCCTTATTTATAAAAGAGGTTCTATCCTGGTTGACCGGAATGATAAGCAAAGCAGGCAAAGTAGTTTTAGAAAAATGAAAGATGTATTAAAACTGGGATTAAATGTTTGCATATACCCTGAGGGAACAAGGAATAAGTCATCTTTGCCTTTAAAATCCTTTCATGACGGCGCTTTCAAGCTTGCTGTTGAAACGAATACAGCCATAGTTCCTGCGTTAATATTTAACACAAAAAAAGTCCTTCCCCCAGGAAAGGTTTTTTATTTTATGCCATCAAAAATGGAGATACATTTTCTTCCAGCTGTTTATCCAAATAAAGAAGAAGGTTATGAAAAATTGAAGGAAGAAATTTATGACATTATGAGTAATTATTATTCCGGTAGAAGCGCGATGTAGAGATGGTTTATACTTAGGGTCTTTACTCAATCATTTTGTTCCTCATTCCATACATGATAAGACCACCAATGGTTTTGGCACCCACTTTACTTTTCATGTTTTGACGGATAGTTTCAATTGTCCTTGGGCTTAGGAAAATCGTTTTGGATATCTCCTCTGTGGTTTTATCCTCACCCAATAATTGCAAAATTTTTAATTCTTTTTCATTAAATGCTATAGGAACCTGGCATCCGTATTGTTTGCGCACACTTCTTTTTTGCATCAATTTGCCCATTACGGCCTTATTTACCAACTGGTTGAAATAAAAGTCTTCATTCATGCAGGTAATAATGGCTTCATATATTTCGTCTGGTTCGGTGGTTTTGGTTAAATAAGCGTTGGCACCCATTTCCATCATTTTACTGATCATAGCCTGGTCGTCGTACATGGAAAGGACGATGATTTTAAGATCGTCGTACTCTTTGCGGAGCATTTCTATAGCGTTTATGCCATCAATCTCAGGCATACGAATATCCATTAATAACAGATCAGGCTGTTTTATAGCCATCTTGTGCATCAAATCTTTCCCATCTTCTGCTTCCCATATCATCTTAAGATATTCGCGGGGATTAAGAGCCATTTTAATGCCATCCCTGAAAATCTTATGATCATCGGCAATTGCGATTTTGATAGTTGTTGATAGTGACATTGAATTAATTCTTAGGATACTGTAAATATAAGAACTATAACGAAAAATTGAAAAGTATATTACAGTTATTTGCTTTTTTTAAAGCATATTTAAATATATAGCACATAGTTCTTTATAGTATATTTACTTTTTTTTAGTGGTTTTACGAAAGGGTAATTGTGTTTTTAGCATATAATGTATGAGGTTTTACTATCGATAAAAATACGAAAAAGTGCTCTAAATTAATTTCAGTAAACTATTTAATTTTGCAAAATTTCAAAAAGGAATTTTTAATAAATTAGCCACATAAATCATATCTGGCATCATCTGTTGGTGTTAGTGGCGGTTAACCACTTTGCTTTTTTTCCCATTTTTTCAACAAAATTTTTCATTTTGAGCTGTTTATCTTCATGATGAAAATACTATTTTGAATCGTATTATTACTATATTTTTGAGTGATTATTTACGTCAAAAATCGGCTGAAACCCTTTGCAGGGCTGAGATTCAGCGAAAGTACGATATTTTTTCACATAATTGCCTGTTGCTGAGTGAAAAATTTTATATGAAGTTTGAATTCACAATTAACTTTTTTACATACAAACTAAAACTTTACAAATCATGACAACAACAAACACACCCGCAACAAGAAATCTCGCTGAAATAGGCGAAAACATCGGATTAACTGAAGGAGCACAATTAGTAAGCAATTTCAGGGAAGCAAATCCGGATGCTACACCAGGTTATTACATTGGCCGTAACATTATTGACCAGATCTTAAACCAGCCAGGTTGTGTAGGAATTAATTTCCGCAAATGCCT
>JBDTJV010000406.1:0-2536 GCA_039935675.1 Ginsengibacter sp.
CGATCATGATAACTCTTAGCTGGTATTTGTTGAAAGTGATCATCTGCTCCGGCATATTATGCGGATATTATTTTTTGGCATTGAGAAATAAAGCTTTCCACCGATGGAATCGTTTTTATATTCTCGCCGCCATCATTATTTCATTATTGGCGCCTGTAATGAAAATAAATATTTTTCAAAATGATGCAGATAAAGGAACGGTCGTGCATGTATTGCAAACCATTAGCTATGGTGATGAAGCCGTAATTGAATACAGCAGGAACAATCAATTTCATCTAAGCACACACAATCTTGGTGAAGTTGCCTATGTGTTGGTTTCCGCGATATTCCTGGCTATATTTTTTGTTTCGTTGTACAAAATTAAAAGGCTCAGAAAAAAATATCCTGAAACAAAAATTGAGGAGGTAAGCTTTATCAATACCAATGCAAAAGGAACGCCTTTTTCATTTTTCAATTCTATCTTTTGGAACAATGCGATTGACCTTCATTCTAAATCCGGTCAACAAATTTTTAATCATGAAATAGCACATGTAAAAGAGAAACACTCTTACGATAAAATATTTATGAATATCGTTTTGATATTTTTCTGGATCAATCCATTCTTTTGGCTGATGCGCAAAGAATTGTACATGATCCATGAATTTATCGCAGATAAAGAAGCACTGGAAGATAGTGATGTCAGTGCTTTTGCAGAAATGGTTTTACAAACAGTTTATCCCGGTCAAAAATTCTCCTTAAATAACCAGTTCTTTTATTCACCCTTAAAACGCAGAATTATGATGCTCGCGAAAAATAAAAATCCTAAAGTAAGTTATATAAGCAGGTTGCTGGTTTTGCCTCTTACTGCGCTTGTATTTTTCGCTTTTACCCTTAAAGTAAAAAACGGGAGCAATAATCTCTATAAGGGAAAAACCATTACGGTAATTATTGATGCTGGTCATGGAGGCAATGATAATGGAGCAATTTTCAATGGTATAAAAGAAAAAGATATCAATCTTTCCATAGCTCAAAAAATTGCTGATCTTAATTCAAATCCTAACCTGAAAATTATTCTTTCAAGAGATGATGATCAAAATATTTCACTTAAAGACAGGTTGAAGTTTTCAAATACAAACAATGCGGATTTATTTATTTCAATTCATACAAACGCGACAGTAAATAACGAACAATTAAATGGGTTTTCAGTTTTAATTGGTAGAAATAACACTGAGCAAGATCAATTACTTGGCTCCGCACTGATTAACGAATTAAAAAAGTCATACAAAACTGAGGACAAAATTGAAACGAGAGACAGAGGAGTTTGGATTCTTAACCACAATGTTTGCCCGGCGGCGATTGTTGAATGTGGATTTTTAAGTAACTCAGGCGATGCGGCTTTTATAAATAACAGTGATGACCAGGAAAAAATTGCAGAAAATATTTTGAACGCCATTAATATTTATGCTTCTTCGGAAGAAAATTCTGTAAGTAAAAGCGCTCCTTTAGTTGTCAATAATTCACCAGGTGCACCGGTCATTAAAGATTCGATTCCATCAATGAATTATAAAGGCAAAAAGGTAACTGGACTACTAGTAAATGATCTCAGGAATACAGTAAATGTGACCTATGATGATGGTTCAAAAGAAATGATTTCAAAAGAAGAAGCTGATAAAAGAGGTTTTGTATTACCCCCGCCTCCACCGCCAGGTTTACCGCCATCCTATTTTAAATCAAATGCTCTTTTTGTTATAGATGGAAAAATTTCTACTAATCAAAAGGCAAAAGAAATAGATCCAAAAAACATAGAAAGTATTAATATTCTTAAAGAAAAAAAAGGAATTGATAAATATGGACAAAAAGGAAAGAATGGAGTGATAGAAATTATTACTAAAAATAAAAATTACAGCGTTTCAGGAAATACGGACACACTTTATATGAGTGGCTCTTCTTCATTTCCCATTAAAAGCGATTTAAAAATTAAATCCAAAGTAGCTTACATCAGCTCGAAATTCCCAGATGGCACTTTAATATTTGCTGATGGAAAGGAGATTTCACAGGATGAAATGAAAGATATTCCACCAAATACTATTCAATCAGTAAAAGTATTGAAAGGAGAAAGTGTTGAAAAAAAATACGGCGAGAAAGGAAAAAACGGAGCGATAGAAATCACTACAAAATCTCATATCCCTCTGAATACATTACTGATTGTAGATGGTAAAGAATTACCAAGAGAAGATTTAGATAAAATTCAACCCACTGATATAGAATCAATTAGTGTCCTTAAAGACAAGAGCGCCACTAAGAAATATGGAATTGCAGGCAAAGATGGGGTTATTGAAATCACTACAAAGAAAAATTTACCGATGTTAACTTTAATAGATACAATCCCCAAGAAAGTTTATATTAAAGTAGAAAATGAAGCGTCATTTCCCGGAGGTTTACAAGCGTGGTCAAAATATATTTCAAAAGCTATTCAGGATAGTATTTCAAATTTTACGGAAGCAGATTATGGCACTTGTCTTATCCGGTTTATTGTAAATACTGACGGAAGGGTAAG
>JBDTJV010000407.1:0-6791 GCA_039935675.1 Ginsengibacter sp.
GTAAAACAGATTGCTTCACGACTAAAGAACCTTTAGGATAAGCTTCTATGGAGCGAATATTACTTTTATAATTCAAAAACAATTTCGCATTTACATCTTGCGGCAATACATATCCTGGTATTCCAACAGCCACCGGACGATTATTTTCTACTAAGGTGCTTTCAATATCTTTTGGAGTTCCTGATAAAATAAATTGAACACCGTAGCTCCGTGATTCACCGGGCTTTAAAATGATTGATGTTGATTCGTTCCATGGCTCTGCATTCTTCCATTCATTGTCTGCATATGCTTTGCTGCAAGCCATCCACTCATAAAATCCTTCGAAGTCAGCGCCGCGCGGAGTAGGATCATGCAACAACGGATTATACGCTTCAAAAGGTGTTTTTCCGTAAGGTAACACCAGCATGGAAGGTGCTTTTCCATTCAGCCGGGTAACCTGCAAATAACCCGCATCCAACCCGGTATATGGATCGTAAAAAACATTGCTTGCATGTACCTCATCCAATGTTCCCCGAAGTATATTATTAAATATCATCGGAATTCCGATAGCTCCGATCTCGACTTTCTGCGCTGTTTTATTGATGAGTTCAAAGCGCAATACCAGCTTGCCGTTTTGAACTTCCCAATAACGTTTTATTTGCAATGGAATATCAGCAGGCAGGGTTGCAGCTAAATCTGCTGCTGCAAGAATATTACCCTCAGCTTTAAGTGCCTGGATCGGCATACGAGCAGCGGCTGTGGAATAACTTTTCCATTCCATGTCATTTCCGGTTCTCAATCTGAGATCTAAATCACCGAGTTGATATAAACCATTGCTGCTGCGGACTTTCAGGCTATCTCCCGGCGTGAAGTCAAATCCTGGTAATGATTTTGGTTGTAATGCGGCGACGGTTTGAGAAGCTTTAACGAGCTTCAAATTAAAGGAAGGAGTTTCCAATGAAACAGTTCCCTGTTCTAACCCTAAAGTAGATGGCCTCTTTGCCAATGCTTCCCATGAATATTGGGCATAATCCAATTGGAAAGAAAGCAGAAAAGAAAATAAAAATACCGCTTTGATTAATTTTTTATTTATCATTTGTATATCCCTGGAATTTTTTTTGAAAGGTATTTTGATTAATCAAATAATTGTAAACTGTTCTTGACAAATCATCGTCTGATATTAACCGATTATGATTATTCAATGGAACCGATTGTCACAAGACTATCTAACAAGAAGTCAATTTTGATGAAATATAGCAGGATTTTATCATTAATAAATACTTTTTCAGTAAATAAGGGATAATTTTTGTAAATTAGCCAGCCAACTTATAAAAAGAGATTTACAACTTCCAATGAAAATATTGCAATTCACATTACCCGTTTCCGATCATAAAACAATTATCATTAAGGATGAATTGCTTCCTCACTTTTACCCTTATTTGCACCGGCATAACGAAGTTCAGCTAAGCTGGATTTTGGAAGGAGAAGGTACACTGGTGGTGGATAATAACATGCATACTTTTAAAAGTAATGAAGTTTACTGGATCGGAACTAACCAGCCTCACGTTTTCAAAAGTGAATCCTACTATTTTGAAAATAAAGATCCCCACCAAACACATAAGATAGATATCTTTTTTAATCCTGATGCACAACTATCTCCATTCTTTTCAATCCCTGAAGTGAAACATCTGAAAGATTTTATTCTCAGGCATAATTGCGGATTTCGTTTGCCGGATTTAATGGTTAATAAGATATCAGCCAAAATGTTGAGTGTAAGCCAGAATACAGGAGTGGAACAGTTTCTCTATTTTATAGATTTATTAAAAGCACTTTCAGGTTGTGAAAATCTTGAGACTATTTCAACTAACTCGGAGACCGTAAATTTTAGTGAAAATGAAGGCATACGCATTGCGAATATTTACAATTATGTAATGCAACATTACGATGAGCAAATCACTCTTGAAAACCTGGCAAGCATAGCCTTCATGACCCCACAGGCTTTCTGTCGTTATTTTAAGAAGCATACTCATAACACCCTATTATCATTCATTAACCAGGTTCGTATTAACGAGGCTTGCAAAAAATTGGTGGAAAATAAATACGAAGGGATTGCTTCAGTCGCCTATAGTACCGGGTTTAAAAGTATTACAAACTTCAACCGGGTTTTTAAAAGTATAACAAAAAAATCTCCCAGGGAGTATCTTGATAGTTACTTTCAGAACGTAGATCACGCGAGAGTATAGGCTAAAATTTACCCATGTTCCGCAATTTGTGATGAAAGAATTATCAATTGTATAAATGGAAATCCCCGATCTGTAATGTGACAGAACTAATCTGCATTCAGTAAACAAGCAATTAAGCGTGATTCTGATTTTGTTGTAAATGAATAATCTACCTAAAGAAAATATTTCCGGATTAATCAGAAACTAAATTCATTTGTTATATAATTCTACTTCATATAATCCGGAAAATACTTTGTCACTTTTATGAACAAAGACAAATCGAATCTTTTTAGTCGATACTCCTTTAAAAGAACAAACATTTAAATTTGCAATGGGTTGCAATGGTGTTTTAACCATTAATTCCACATCTTTCCAAATACTTCCATTCCAATACTGCACCTTATAATCCTGCGGTGGCTGCACTCCTCCTTTATCACTGTAGAAATATAAATAAGCATTATTTATGTTGCTTATTTTTTTAAAATCAAATTGCACCCAATCACTTTTTGAGGGAGATTCAAAATCAGTCCAACGAAATGTAGGATCTGCCAGGCCATCATTGATGAAATTTAAATTATCAAATTTGGAAGTGAAAGAAGCGGAGACATCAGCGTTGGTTTTATAAGCCTTATTTTCTGTTTCGACTTGATCATTTTTCTTCAAAAAAGATTTTCGCGGGCCCCATGCTTCAAATTCTGAAACAGCTACTGCAAATCCTTTCTGTGGAATCATCACAATTCTCAACTTTGAGGTATTTAATTCTTTAAAGGTGATGGTATTTGCGCGGCTTGCTTCGGGATTTACCAGGCTTCTTTTAAAATTTTCGACTTTCTTCCACGAACCATCCCAATATTCAAGTTCATAGCTTGCCGGAGCTTTGATCGCCGAATCTTCAACAAAATATAATTTGATGGTATTTACAGGACGTGGCGCCCCAAAATCAATTCCACACCATTCTATTTTATCCTTTGAATACAATGAACTCCATCGATTAGTGGTCGAAGTATAATACCAATATTGACCGTCATTCAATTTTGAATACATATCATTGCCTATTCCTGGAAATGAAGAAATGGCCCGTGGAAAATATTGATCACTTTCATTATTAACGGCATAATTTACCGGAAGATCAATTTCAGGTTGACGTTTAAAATCAATATACGCCACTAATTTTTTGATGACAGGAGAAGACGCAATAACTTTTCCATCCGAAAGAATCATCAGTCCTATTCCTTTATGGTAACGCTTCCCATTTCTATCCCAGATGATGGAAACCTGGTGTCCATGATAGCTAACATCATCTAAAGCAAAATAGTCCCAACTGCCTGGTATCAATGGATTCACTTCTATTGAATCAGTCGCCTTTGGATCAAGACCTACGAGGCCTGTAATAATTTCATCTACAAATGAGGAATGGAAATAATTTTCACTATGCCCGATAACATCATGTCCTGACCAGGAGCCGGTTTCAGGATTGTTCGCTTCGGCAATATAGGGCTTCCCATTTTTACGTTGGGTAATGGCAAAGATCCTTAGCTGGTTAAAATAATCCTCCTTATTCACATAATCCTGCTTATAATATTTTATCACATTCGCCATTGCTTTCAGGGTTTGCGAGGTGGCATAAGGCCAGGCATTTCCGCTCCACGCGCAACAGTTTTTTGCTATCAGAAATTGAGGATCTCCTTTCTCTACGGTAGTTGGACCATAAGGAGCAAAAAAATAATTGGAATCAATGGCATACTGCCATGCTGATTCAAAACCAACTTCCGGCATATTGAAATACCACGGAATAAATCCAATTTCTTCCCTACCATGCGGATTCCCAGCATACTTTCCGGTTTGATAGGTTAATGTATTGGCCTTGATTCCTCCTTGTTCGTCATTTTGAAACCGGTGAAAAAAGAAATTACGTTTGGGATCCCAATTCTTTTTAAGAAAATTACTTTTGATAATAGTTGCTTTTTGTGCATACAAATTTGCAGTTGCTGTATCCCCACTTAATGTCGCAATATATTTAATTGCCAACGCATTTGCCCACATATAACTGTTTAAAGTTGGCCTGTAACCTGGCGCTCCGGCAAACCGATCTTTTGTCTGGCGGCTGTTGATATTGGTTTCCATTCCATCATGCATTCCATCCCAGGCAAACATTCCTTCTGATGTAACCCAATGCTCTTTTTCCCATCCCTCATAATCTTTAACCAGATCTTTTTCCAAATCAAGTACAAAGTTTTTATCAAGATTCACTTTATAACCCTGCCAAATAGCATCTTCTATCCAGTTAGAATAGTTGCGCGTTTGCGCACCGGGAGTCCTAAACCAATACCTGGCATAATCTTCTTCAAATCTTTTATTTTTAAACCATCGAAATTCATAAAGTTGATGACCCGCCGCGCAACTAATGGCTCCATATTTACCCGACCACAGGGGGCGATCTATAAATTCTGTAGAAGCATAGCCTGTTTCAGGAGAACCATACACCATATGTGCTGTCATTAATTCCCATCGGTAATAATAGGTTTCATCGATTGCACTATCGGGACTTTCGAAAAACGGAATATTTGCTTTGTACCATGTCCAGTCCTTATTGTGCCAAAAATGGAATTTATCAAGCATTTTTTGTTTATTTAAAACCTGGCTTTGAACTGAATTAAAACAGGTGAGCATTAAAAATAAAATAAAGAGAATTGGTGCTTTTTTAATGATCATTTTGTCACTTTTTAATTTAATTTTTTGATTGTTTTTGTGAAAAGTAAATCATATTCCTAACTCTGATTTTTTTTAAACGCTGATAACTAAACTCATCCTTTTGATTAAAAAAGTAAAATGTTCATTACTTCTTGATAATCCACTTATTGTACAGTAAACGAGTAAATAAGTGTGATTTTTATTTTATCTAAAATATGGCAAAAGAAATTTCCTGATGTGGTTTCAATATTTCAAAATCAAATTATTTCTCAAATATTTTCCACCAAAAATTATTTCACTTTTCGAATCTTAATATTAATAGAAATTGAATTTTCGTAAAAGACTATTTCAATTCTGTCGTAAATTCATTTTCAACGTGATCAACAAAAACCCCCTGGAACTGACCTGGTTCAAGTCCGCCAGGCAACTTAACTTCTATTTTATGAAGAACATCAGGCGCAAGTGAAGAAATATCGGCATAAACTCCGAGATATGATCTTTCTACATTCGGATAAACGCCATTATATGCTTCTCTAAGTTCAACCGGTTTCCCATCAATAAATAATGAATATTCGGATTTTCTGATCGGCTCGGGATGGACAGTCATATTATTTTCTCCCTCACTTTTCGATTTCACTTCCCTATAAGGATCTGCTATTTGAATATAAAGAAGCAATCTTGACGGAGCCAGCCATGGCGCTAATTTATCATCATCACTATAAATTATTGGCCACGCAATTTTTCTTTTGTTTAATTGATCAAATATTCTTTGAGGAATAATTAAATCCGCATTAACAGAATCACCTTTAAATGATTGATCATAATTAGTCAGGCTGTAGGCTTTGGGAAAATAAGCTCCTTTAAATTGAACCTTACAATTTACTCTTTCTCCTGATTGAGAAAAATGGGTTTTCTTTCCATTAATAATAACTTCATTTATCTTTTCACTCGAAGGCAAAACAACTGAAATAATTTTATCAGAACCAACTACTCCTTTAATATTATTCAGTACTAAACTTTTATCTCTAAGGATTACAGTACCGGTACTATTTATCAGAATTGGTTTTGTATTATTTAAAACCGGCTCAATCTTAAATACCCGGGCGCTTATACCAGGCATGACTAAATTCACTTTTTCTCCAAAAGACAACCTTCCTTTTTGTGCCTCCCCATCTACAGGATAAATTTCTTTCAAAATAAATTTTTTGCCACTGGTAAGTCCTATAGAATTATCCAGTGAAATATCAGCGGAAAGCTGGCGATAATTTGGATTGAAAATAAAAATATATCCTTTATCTTTTAAAATGGCACTCGTACCATCACATTTTCCAACCATTGGTTGTCCAAGAATTGGCTTAATGTTTTTCAGGTAACTCATGTTTTTATCAGTGAAATCAAGCCAATAATTGAAGAAAGCTTTATCCTCTTTAGAGAAAGATCGAAATTCAACACTATCTCTTGCGGGAATATAATTTATTACGTGGTTGAAAGGAGCAGTCGAAATAGACGAAAGAAGACTGAATTTCCATCCGAGATAATCCCAGTCGCTTATGCGAAAATCATCACGATGTAAATCACCTTTCGCATCAAACCGTTGTGTTTGATGAGTAATAAAACCAGGCATTATTTCAATAGGAATAAAATCGTCTATCATTAATCTGTAAGCAACTGAACGTTCCCTTGCAGCGCTAACCCTGTCCGTACTTAAGTCAGGAAAAGCAACAAAACTTCCGGGCTGTTCATCGCCCATAATTGGATGCGGATAGGTTCCCGCCAGCCACGTCCATGAACCAAACTGTTGATATTGCTGCCTTCCATCAATAATTAATTTTGGCGCGCGTTCTCTAAGTAATGTTAGAATTCTCCTGCACCCATACCATTGTTGATAGGCGCTTGAAA
>JBDTJV010000408.1:0-4285 GCA_039935675.1 Ginsengibacter sp.
GTTGGAAACGGACCTTCAAAATTTATTTTACTTAATACTACAGCCAGCGACAACACTGATTTTTATGGACACGTTGTTGGCCGTGCAGACCTGACACTTAATGGTTTTGTAACGGATATGACCATGAATATTTCCGGAGAACCAACCGACAGCAGTCACATTTATTTACCGACAGGAGAAACAGCGGAAACGGGCTCAATGGATTATATTGAATTTACAAAATTCGGTAGAGAAATGAAAGCCGATCTTCAGTCGCGACAAAATACCAATATCAAAGTGAATATGGAAATTACCGCCAATCCGCTGGCAAAGATCGATGTGATATTGGATGAAACGACCGGGGATGTGATTAAAGCACAAGGCAGTGGAAAATTAAATATCACGGTAGGAACGAGAGATCCACTTACCATAAGAGGGCGTTACGATATTGAGCAAGGTCAATACACTTTCAATTTCCAAACTTTTTTAAAAACACCATTTACACTTCAACAAGGTTATATTGAATGGCAAGGAGATCCTTATCTTGCCAACCTCAGTATTGATGCTATTTACAGAGCGGAAAATGTAAATCTTAACAACATTCCTACTTCGACAGGCTACAAAAATGTAAGTGGAGATGTTGACATCATTTTTAAATTGAGAGGAACACTTAAAAATCCTGAACCCGGATTTGAATTCCAGTTTCCATTTGATAATCCTTTGAAATCTGATCCTATTGCAAGTGAATTTTTAAAGACAAGATTCCAGGAAGATAAAACTGCCTTAATGAACCAGGTGGCGTCATTGCTGCTATTCAATCAATTTATGAATACAGACCAGGGACTTATTACAGGAAATAACACGGGCAATTTTGTAACAAGAAGTGTAGGCCAACTGCTTTCTGCTACCTTATCTACTTCCCTGAATTCATGGTTACAAAAAGTCTTGAATACTAACTCTGTAAACCTGATAACCACTATCAATACTGCAGATTTTAATTTTCAAAAAGGTGCTACGCAACAGGAACTTCAAAATGTGGGAAATTTTGGAGTAAAAACTGCTTTCTTAAATAATAAATTGCTGATAACAGTTGCCGGAAACGTAGACTACAGGCTTGGTCAGACGGTTAGTGCTTCCAATTCAAATTTTTTATTTACTCCCGACGTTTCCTTTGAATACCTGATTTCACCGAGTGGACAATTACGTGTGATAGGATTCAACAGGAGCGATCCGGATCTCGGGGATATTGCCGGCGTTACCAGGAGAAACCGAACAGGAATACAACTGTCCTATCGAAAAGATTTTGATACTTTTACCGAATTTTTTACCAATGAAAACAAGCGGAAAATGGTGAAGAAAAAGTGAACGGTGAAGGCTAATTCTGCAAAATTAATTTTCAGTAAACAAACAAATAATCCGAATTCATATTTTGGATCAAACTGGCTGTTTCATTCGATAAATAGTAAGCGACAAATATCTAACGGCAATGGGCAAACGAAAATAGAATCGTATTCTTCCTTATTCAGCATTTTTTTGTTCATTATCATTCTTAGCATTCACTTTAAAGCCTGGAGCCTTATAATCTTTGGGAAGGTAACCCGGAGGTATAGTAGTCGCATTCCCATCACGCGCGGCAAAATAATGTGGAGACATAATTTCAATTCCTCTTTCAAAACATACATCCTGGATATTTTGATACAGATACGAATAAATATTTGCCTGCTTATTAGATTCTCTTATATAAGCGTTGACCTGGTAGGAAACATAAAAATCCTGCAGGCCCGTTTGTAATACGAAAGGTTTAGGATCCTGCAACACATATTCTGTTCGAAGCGCTGCATCTATCAATGCCGCGTGCATATCCTTCCAGGGAACGTCATAGCCAATGGTAACAGTTGTATTAATGATCAACCCAAGACCTGGCGCATCACTACTATAGTTTATGGTATGACTGCTCATTACAGTAGAATTGGGAATAGAAACGATTTCATTCTTGATCGTTCTAAGGCGAGTAACCAGCAATGATTTTTCTATAACATCACCAACCTGTTCGCCAATTTTTACCCTGTCACCAATTTTAAATAACCGCATATAAGTAAGGATCAGCCCTGAAATTAAATTGGATAATGATCCGGCCGAACCGAATGTAAACAGGAATCCAAGAAAAACTGAAACGCCTTTAAAGACAGGGGAACTGCTTCCTGGCAAATAAGGATAAATGATAATCACCATAAATGCAAATAGCAATACTCTTATAATCTGGTAAGTCGGATTGGCCCAATCCGAATAAAATCCGGGAATTTTTAGCTGCTCATTTTTTATCTCATCTTTTATAAATCTGAGTCCTTTGAACACATATCGGAAAACAAATAATATTACGATAATCGTGATCAGTTTCGGAACAAAATCCCAGAACGCAATCCCGATTTTTTTTATAGGATCAAGTATATAACCAAAAAGAGTAGCCGCAAAATTTTTTGTCCAGGGAAAGATGCCAAAAATAACAGGAAGTGCAATATAAACAGCGAGAATAATAAGCAACCATTTCAAAATATTATTAATATTCAGAAAGAAATTCACTTCGCTGGAAGCATCAAATAAAGTATAATTTTTTATCCTTACTCCTTTGATTTGCTCATCTTTCTGGCTAATTATTTTATGCCTTGTCCAACGAAATAATTTAATAATATACTTAATGATCAATACGAAAAGAATGATCAAAAGCAGAGCGAGTCCAATTTCTTTTGCCAACGTTTTAAAGCTGGTCTCTTTTTGATATTTGATTACTTCATTGGCAACAATATCTTTATATTCTGTTGCCAACGCATCCCTGGTACTATTTTCCCATATAGCATCATTGTCCGAAACACTGAGAATAATTTTATCATGGAAAACGACATCAGTAGTTACATCACCTCTCACAACCTTCAAAGAATCGCGTTGAAATCTAAAAACATCTGAAAGTTCATCAACTCTTGCATCTACAGCATTTGCCCGATCCTGTGCAGTAAAACTCCCCGATTTATTATAAATATAAAACAGGGTGTCCTGGAAAAAACCTATGACCGGGTAAGCTTTGGCGGTTCGCCTTAGTGAATCTACTTGTTTCTTTTTTTCTTCATACCGCAATGCTTCCTTATCGCGCAGAGATTGTAGCTGCTTTTCTAATTCCTCTTTTTTTACATTGTCGTTATTTTGAAGAGACGCAATTTGTTTTTCAAGATTTGCCTTATTGATTGAATCGGCAATTCGAAATTGTTCTATTTCATTCAGCTTTCTATTAAAACTCTTTAAGATGGAAGAATTCAAGGAATCATTCTGCCTGGCAACGCTGTCATTTTGGGCAGATGTCGGAAGAGAATCCGTTTTCTGAGCATAAAGAGAAGTATTTAACAAAAAAATTAAAGCAGCTATTGTAATAAAAAAATATTTTTTCATTTAAAAATTTAATTAAAATAAAAAGCTGCCTTAAAAACCATTTAAAAAATTTGAGCTAGTAACATTATTAAAAGTAAGTAATTTACGCCCAGTTAAATACGAATCAATCTTCAGTCAGCAAAAATTTCCTCATTATATTTAACGCCATAACAGCAGTAACTTCAATATTTTTTGCTCTTTCAAACCGTTGTTTTAATTTTTGAACCACTTGTTTCTCTTTTGTTCCGACAGCGACAAATACTGTGCCTACCGGCTTTTCAGACGTTCCTCCCTCTGGGCCCATAATTCCCGAAACGGCAATCCCATAATCTGTTTTCATCTTATCCAATAAACCTGACAGCATTTCTTTAACTGTTTCTTCGCTAACAGCTCCATATTTATCCAGGGTTTCTTTTCGAACGTTTAAAAGCGATTCTTTTATATCGTACGAATAGCTTACGATGCTTCCTTTATAATAAGAAGAGGAACCCGGAACAGACGTGATCAGGCTTGCAATTGCACCACCCGTGCAACTTTCAGCAGTTGAAATCGTTTTTTTATTTGTCAATAATATTTTCCCCAATACTTTTTGCATTGATTCATCTTCATCAGTAACTATATAATTATGAACCAGTTTTTTTAACTGTTCAAATTGATCACTGATCAATTTTTCAGTCTTGATTTTATCAAACCCGGAAGTCGTTAAACGCAATCTCACCATTCCATAAGAGGGCAAATAGGCCAGCCTTATTTCTGAGGGCAATTGATTTTCAAAATCTTTAATTATTTCTGCAAGAGAAGATTCGCCGATGCCGGCGGTTAGAATGGTTTTATGAATAATCGCCGGAAGTGAAAATCTTTTTTCCAGGTAGGGAATTACATCCTGCAT
>JBDTJV010000409.1:0-9179 GCA_039935675.1 Ginsengibacter sp.
AGTTCCATTCCCTGCGAGAAAAACAGCACTTCCTTTTTTTGCTTTACGGCAAACATTGAAACTTTGCTTGCTTATATTTTTCCATGAAGTTCCATCGTTATTAGTGATATCTACACCATTTAAGCCGCAGGTGATCCAATAATCTTTGCTTAAATATTCTACACAACTTCTATATCCCGTAGGATTTATTTTGGGTATAAACCAACTTTTCCCTCCATCTTTTGTAATCACACAATTACTGTCTGAAATATTTTTTTGAAGAAAATCTCCCCCAACAGCGATCATTACTTTATCATTTTTGAAAGCGATAGAATTGGCACCTGTAGATTCTTTGCCACTCATTATGGGAAGCAAGGTGGTTTTATTTCCGTTGAAAAAATGGGAAGTCAATCCGCCCGAAATAAATACAGCTTCTGAATTGTTCAATTTCCGAATATTGGTTCCGCTACTTGCAAAACAAGCTTCACCGGTATCTGCCAAAGGCCTTTGTTTATCAAGAATATTTTGCCAGGATTTTCCGCCATCAAACGTGCGCGCCATATAAAACCGACCATCCATAGGATCACCGATAAAAACTCCATTCATTGCATTGCAGAAATCCATTGCATCAAGGAAAATTCCTTTGATTTTGTTTTCATAAACTAATTTCCAGCTTTTACCGCCGTCTGTTGTTCTTAAGATATAAGCGGGGTCAGACACTCCCATTATCACCGCAGTATTTTTGTCAAATGCTTCAATATCCCTGAAATCAGTTTTTTCATAATGGTTGACTTTCATCCAATCCCATGTTAGTCCGCCATCTACACTTTTGCCAACCGTTCCATTACTGCCGCTCACCCAAACAATTTTATCATTGACTACCGATAAACCACGCAAAGATGCATGGACAGAATCTGCACAAATCGTAATTGATTGACTAAAAATATTTTGAGAAAAAATTAGAAGAATGAAACAGAAGCAAGATATTTTCATAAATCCTGTTTTAAAAAAATGGATTAAAAAAATACAAGAATATGAAAAATTGGACAAATTGGCCATTAAAATTCAATCTTAATTACTATTAGCGTTTTACTTTTATTCTCAATATTCTTTTTGGGGTCGGAATAAATAATTTGATTAAAATGACACCATATCTTTAAAGCAACATCATTTATTTTTTTAAAAAAATAAAGATGAAAGGTGTAATAAAATACCAATAAGTGAGATGGGAAATTAAATAGAGAGGATTCTCTGCAATAAATTTTTCTTTTTTGGATACAAGTCGTCTTCTTCGGTATCTTCTTTTTTCTTGGCAATGAAATTAGTAATGCCATATTGTATTGCAGTGCCTAACGCTTTTTTTACAAATCCTGCTGATTTACCGATCACCATTTTACGCGAAAAATATCCAGCTCCAAGTCCTATAGCCACTTTGAGCAAATTATGTTTTAGGGAGGTAGATTCCTGTACCTCGTGAAGGGTATTTCTTAGAATGTTAGCAGGTTTCAAATCTTCAAGCAGAATGTGAAAATGATCTTTCAGGTCTTCTTCCATTATAAATTTTCTTCTTTCCAATCTTTTTATAGCAGTGGAAAGATCAGTAGTATTAGCAATGGCCTCCAGTTTTTCTTCAGCTATCACTTCGTTTTTCATATTCACGTATTTAATCAATTAATTCTTTAATTAGCTTATTACTGATAGGGGCTTTCATGTATTTTTTTCTACCTGCAAATAAAATAAGCCCGGTGATAATATAAATTGCTGTCATAATGAAAAACCCCCAATAAGCGTGGCCTAACCATTCACCTATCAATAGGGAAAAGCCGACCGTAACGCAAATCATTACCAGGAACAGAAGAACCAATAACAAAATTGAAGTAATAGCCCCGGATATTACTCCGGAAACTTTACTAATCGCTTTAAGCTTGTAAAGTTCAAGCGTAGTCTGGCTATAATCTTTTAATTTATAAAATAGTTCTTCTACGATTGTATTTTCGTTTTCCATGTCAATTTTTTTATCACCGGGCATAAAGCCATTTTCGAACAAATTTTGAATTGGAGTTAGGAAGCCAAATTGGTATTTCTAACGTCGTTTTTCATTGCATTTGCTTTTTCTTTTGCCTGGTTTACCATATCCTTACCCATATCTTTTCCTTCAGATACAAGATCGGATAACTTCTGTTTAGCGGTATCGTATTTTTCAGAAACCACATCGGAAATATCAGAATATTTATCCTTAACTGTTCCGGCTAAATCTGAACCGGTTTCAGCGATTTTTCTCCTTGTTTCTGTACCCTTATCTGGCGCGAATAAAATTCCTAATACAGCACCTGCTGCGGCACCTGCTAATACACTTGCAAAAACTTTTCCTGAACTCATAGTTGTAAGTTTAAAATTTAAATAATATTGTTTAATACCTGATTATAAAATACGTTGCCAAGAAAAAAAAGGCAAGAATAAAGAGCTCGAAACCTTGTGTTTACAAGGCTTTCGGAAAAATTTTTTCTTATGCATACTTCAATCACTTTTTTATTTTTTGAGTAAAAAATTGCCCACTGTGAGGAGATTCTTTTAAACTGTTTTTTTTCTTTTGACCAATATAAAGTATTTTAAAAAGAAGTAATTATTGAAAACTCTTTCCTGAAATAGGTCTGTAAATTTATGGCATAAATTTTTGAGTAATAAGTAATTATAAATTGAAGATGTTTTCTCTTTCTTATTTAAACAGGAAATAATAAAAAAAGTTTGAAAAAAATAAGTAGGATCTTTTTAATCCCAATTCTAAAAAAAAATACTTTCAAAAACGTAAATCAACTAAAATGAATAAAAGCAAATTAATGTTATCCTCCGTTTTATTAGCGGCAATAATTTCACTAAGTAGTTGTGCAGCAATAGGAACTATTTTCAAAGCCGGAGTTTGGGTAGGTATTATTGGAATTGTTATAGTAGTGATAATAATCTTTTGGATCATTAGAAAACTGTCTAATAAATAAGTTTGCTGTTGTATTTTACAGGAATAACTTAAAATAAGCATGGCTAAATATTCGCTAGACAAAATTGCTAACCGAACCCGGACAGGCTTCTTTGCGGCTATATTCCTGTTGTTTGTTTCTTATTTTCTAACCTTTATTTCTACCAGGAAAATAAAAATACAGGATTATTATATTAACCATACCAATGAAGTAATACATAACCTTGATAATATATTAGGATTCGTTTCTACAGGAGAATCGGCCTTTCGTGGCTACCTCATTTCAAACGAAAACGATTACCTCGCGACTTATGATAAAAGCGTTATAAAAATAGATACTGCTTTTTCAAATTTAAGGTTATTGACCGTCGATAACAATGCTCAGCAAAAAAATCTTGATACACTTCGGCATTATGTAAATCAAAAATATATAATGATGGGAAAGGCTATTTATGAACTTTCCCCTAACCAAAAATTCTCAACTTCGTTGATAGAAGGCAAAGAGGAAGATATTGCCAATGCTGAAAAGCTGGAATCTCAAATTGCTAAAATGAAACAGGACGAGATCGATGTGCGCAACGATTGGTCTCGCAAATTGTCTAAATATTCACAGCTCATCCGGGCATTAAATGTTTTGTCAATCGCCATTGCGATACTGCTTGCAGTGTATTCTTTATTAGTATACAATAAAGAAAACAAACAAAGGAAAATAGCTGCAAAGAAAGCTTCTGTCTATAAAGAAGAGTTGCAGAACAGAGTGAAACAACTGGCGAGCCTTAACACAGAATTGATCGAATTAAGAAGGCTTGAAAAATATGCTGTAACAGGAAGAATTGCCCGGGTAATTGCGCATGAAGTAAGAAATCCATTGACCAATATCAACCTTGCGTGCGAGCAGTTAAAGTCAGAGTTGGAAGATGAAAGCAATTCAATGTTATTTAAAATGATCACCAGAAATTCTGACAGGATCAATCAATTGGTAACTGATCTATTGGCCACTACCAGAATAGCTGAACTTACCTTTTCAGATGAATCTCTGAACGAGGTAATTGATGAAAGCCTTGAATTGGCAAGCGACAGAATTAATCTAAAACATATAATAGTGGTAAAGGATTATGAGAGAGATTTACCTTATGTATCATTGGACAAAGAAAAAATGAAAATTGCATTTCTGAATATTATTGTGAATGCTCTCGAAGCAATGTCTGAAAATGGAGTCCTTAACATTACAACCCGAAATGAAAATGGTTATTGTTCAGTGAAATTTTCTGATAATGGAGTAGGCCTTAAAAAGCCAGAAGTAAATCGATTGTTTGAACCCTACTTTACTACTAAAGAAAAAGGTAATGGCTTGGGACTTGCTAATTGCCAGAATATTATTCTTGCTCATAAGGGAAATATTGCAGCTGAAAGTGAATTTGGAAAAGGCACTTCTTTTACCATCACCTTTAATGGGTCAACACTGGCTTCCGATTAAACTCCTTAGAATATTTGTAATAAAAAAACCTCTCCATTTTTAGAAGAGGTTTCATTTAAATTCATTTTAATCGACTCAAAGTCCCTGGATCCATTGGATCACTTCATCTTTCGTCTTTCCCAGCTTTTGCTGTATTTTCCCTACGAATTCATCATCTTTTCCTTCTTCTTTTTTAAGATCATCGTCTGTAAGGTCAGCATAAGCCTGCTTCATTTTCCCTTTCATTTCGTTCCAGTTTCCGTTGAGTTTTAATTTCCAGTCTTCCATAATTTAGTGTTTTTAATGTTAGAAAATATCAGGCTGACCTGATTACTCTTAAAAGAACTGCAATGATTGCAATTACTAATAGAATGTGTATCAATCCGCCTGTGTAATAACCTCCGAAGTATGAAATGGCCCAGATAATAACGAGGACCACTGCAATTAAGTACAATAGATTTCCCATAATAATTTAATTTTAAATTGATAAAGCTGTTTATAATAATATATTTTTAAATAAAGAAATAATGATTATTTCTGTCTAGGCTCTCCTAATTACCCCGAGGATAATAGCTATAACCGCAATTACCAGAAGAATATGAATAAGCCCGCCAGTGACATGGTAGACTAAAAAGGAAATCACCCAGATGATTATAAGAATCACAGCGATGATATATAAGAGACTTCTCATTTTTAAATAAATTTAAAGGTTTTAAAATAATAATGACCAATTATTATAATATTCAAAACTTTGCCAAAATTTTAGGAAGGTGTAAAGATTGAAGAATTACGCTAAAGTGTAGTATTTATAAGGACTTACAAATAAAAAAACACTGTTATGCTTTGGGGAAATCCCTCCACGTTGTGTGAATTTTTTTAACAATTTTCAACTCCACTTTGATTCAATTTCAAAATATCTGGTTTTTAAAATGTTATCCAAAAAATTTGTGGTACGTTTTTCATGTAACTTTATGCTGATTGACCAATTGTTGAACTTTAATGACGTTTTTAAAAAAGATATCTTCATGGCGGCTTGTCTTGAAGAAATTATTTAAAGAATTTTCCACTGATTATACTTTAAAATATAGTGCGGCGCTTGCCTATTATACGGTTTTTTCTATTGCACCTTTATTGGTGATCCTCACTGCGCTATTTGGTTTTATGTTTGGCAAAGAAGCCATGCAGGGACAGATATATTCACAATTGAAAAACCTCATCGGCAGCAAATCAGCTATCCAGATACAGGATGTTATCAAAAATATCCACCTAAATCAAAACAATCTTTTTGCAACGATAGTAAGTATCGTTATTCTTGTCATTGGAGCTACCAGCATATTTAATGAGATACAGGATTCTATTAATAAGATATGGGGACTACGAATAAAATCGAGCAAAGTTTGGTGGCAAATGCTGTTTCGAAGATTATTATCTTTTATACTTATACTTGTTGTCGGTGCTATCATGATCTTTTCACTCCTGTTAAATACTTTGATCGGCGCTTTCGGAACTTTTATTTCCCGGTATATTGAAAATTATAGTGTTTATGTGATTCAATGGACAGAGGCCATTTTTTCACTAGTTATTCTTTCATTTTTATTTAGCATTCTGTTCAAAGTATTACCTGATGCAAAAATCCCATGGAAAATTGTATTAATTGGGGGTTTGATCACTGCTGTGCTTTTTTCTATTGGAAAACTTGGTATTAGTTTTTATATTTCCAAAAGTAACCTTACCTCTTTATATGGGGCAGCAGGGTCTTTCATTATTTTTATGACATGGGTATATTACAGCTCAATTATATTATATTTGGGCGCAGAATTTACCAAGGTTTTTGCCAAATTGTATGGGAAAGAAATTATACCAAATGATTATGCAGAATGGGTAATAATTGAAAAAAAAACTCTCCCTTCTGTTCCATCAAACAACAAAGATTTAGGTTAACTTTGCAGCGCTAATGCTTACTTATAATATTTATGAATAAAAAAATACTTATCATTGATGACGACTTCGATATGTGCGTACTGCTAAGTCGTTTTCTTGACAAAAAAGGATATAGTACAGAAGTGGCCCATAACGGGTCAAAAGGACTTGCCAAGTTCAGTGAATTTCATTTTGATATCGTATTGTGTGATTTCAGGCTTGGGGATAAAGACGGCAAAGATGTACTGACGAAGATCAAAGAATTGAAACCAAAGACAATTGTAATTATTATCACCGGGTATTCAGATATAAAAACGGCGGTGGACGTGATCAAACTGGGGGCTTTTGATTATATCACCAAACCATTAATACCAGATGAGGTTATTAATGTGATTGAAAAAGCACTTGCCAATCCAGTATCTGTGCAGCCTGGCGATCAACAAAAACCAGCTACTGCCAACGCTCCAAAGAAAAGAAACTATGAACTTTCTATCAATAATGAATACCTCATTGGACAAGATGGTGAAACGGCAAAAATTTATCGTCAGATCGAAATTGTAGCTCCAACCAATTACAGCGTAATATTATATGGTGAAAGCGGAACAGGTAAGGAAGTAATTGCCAAAACGATACATGAAGCCAGTCGTAGAAAAGGCAAGCCTTTTATCGCGATGGATTGCGGTACACTTTCAAAGGAATTATCAGGAAGCGAACTGTTCGGTCATGTAAAAGGAGCTTTTACAGGTGCTGTCACTGATAAAGAAGGACATTTTGAAATAGCGAATGGTGGTACCTTGTTTTTAGATGAGGTATCCAATCTGCCAAAGGATGTGCAAGCTTCTCTCCTACGTGTGATCCAGGAAAGAAAATATAAAAGAGTAGGTGGAACAAAAGAGATGGATGTGGATGTGAGGATCATCGTCGCCTCTAATGAAAACCTGCAGGAAGCTTATCAGAAAGGAAAATTCCGGGAAGATCTTTATCATCGTTTCAACGAGTTTTCTATTAACCTTCCGGCTTTGAGAAACCGGAAAGGTGATATTCCTCTTTTTGCTCAATTTTTCCTTGACAGAACAAACAATGAACTCCAAAAAGAGGTCGAAGGATATGATGAAGATGTGGAAGAAATGTTTTTGAATTATGCTTGGCCAGGTAATTTGAGAGAATTCAGGAATGTGGTTCGACGTGCGGTTTTACTTACACCATCCGGAAAAATAAATTCAAAAGTGCTGCCATGGGAAATTACCCAGGCTACTGTCCCTCTTGAATCTCACTCAAACGGAACTATATCAGGCACTTTCTCTCATCAAAATACGATCGTCAAAGAAGTAGACCTAAAAGATGCAGCGGCTAAAGCTGAATATGAAACGATCATGAACGTATTAAAAGAGGTAAATTTCAATAAAACCAAAGCGGCTGAAATATTAAAAATTGACCGAAAAACGCTGTACAATAAAATTAAAATTTACGAATCTCTATAGATCTTTCTAATTCTTTCTTCTTAGCAATTTTAAGATGTTCATTTGAATCATCCAAAATGGCATGGTAATTTATTATTATGTTCAATGTCAAAGATGAGTAAATGACAAAGTTTCCCAACTGCTTGAAATAGTATTTTTTATTTCATCTTATAATTATTAAATAATAATAAAAATTGCCGAATGAAAAATCTATTTCTTCTGTTTTTTATGGTAATAATTCTGGCCAGTTGTTCCAATAATAGTGATAAGAAAACACCAACCTATAACGAGGTAAATGTCAAAAATGTAAACGGGAATATCCCGGACACTACAAATGCGATAGATTTAAGCACCAAGAAAGTTGATTCAGGATCAGTGGTTCATGATACTTCTGAGCACCATTAATTATCTGCGAAAAGTATAAATTTTACCTGATTGCGGTTCGTCAATTAAGATTTCTTTTGACTTAAAACTATTCAACAATTTTCGAAATAATATTCGTGGTTAATTGTTGATTTACTGTGGACGAAGCATAAAGGAATTATTGCTTCTACCTTTTTTATAATTTAATATTTATTGCTGCCATGAAATTCGTTCCGGCCATCGGGAAATAATAATTTTCTACAGAAAGTTCGCCGCCCGAAATATAATTGTAAGTATACCCACTGGATTCGTATAATTTATTGAATACATTATTTACCTGGAAGATAAAATCCACCTCTTTAAAAATCTTTTTCAAAAGTGTGTAGGAAAATCTGACATTTTCCAAAAAGTAAGGATCGACACTCCTGCTCATATGAGAAGTATTATCTAAATATTGTCTTCCTACATATTTGGATTGTAAATCTATTTCAGCATCTCTTATGGGAATAAAATTCACATTCCCAGCTCCAACTATATCCGGAGATAAAGAAATATCGGTGTTGTGATAAATATTTTCCTTTTGTAACCCATTGTCATAATCATCAATGTACTCAGTGAAATTTTTTATTTTATTTCTACTTAAAGAAAGATTTCCACCCAGGTTAAACCATTTTGAAATAATACCCGAAGCTTGTAATTCAATACCAGCACGATAGCTTTGTGGGGTATTGGTCCTCGTATAGGCGCCAACATCATTTATTTTTCCCGTGTTCACGAGTTGATTGTGATAGTACATGTAATAAAAAGTAGCGCCGTAATTAAAGTTGGGATTTTTATTTTCAATTCCCAATTCTGCATCATACAAAATTTCAGGTTTCGGAATTTGACTGAGACCCGCTTCAAAGTCATCGCGGTTTGGTTCTTTGGCGGCAACAGAAAAAGAGGCATACACCTGGTAATTGTGCCTGTTAAATGAAATGCCTGCTTTTGGATTAAAAAAAGAATAACTCTCGGCAATTTTCATTTCAGG
>JBDTJV010000410.1:0-5212 GCA_039935675.1 Ginsengibacter sp.
GGACGAATACAAAAGAGATTCCAGGTAATGGTATTGATGATGACAAAAATGGTTATACAGATGATGTTCATGGATGGAATTTTTTGGGTGGAAAAGATGGAGGAATGATGTATGCGGTAAGCACTGAAGCAGACAGGGAATATGCACGCCTGTTGCCAGAATATGCCTGGGTAAAAGATTCCTTGCAGGAAATTAATAATAAGGGTTATCAATATTTTTTGAGTGTAAAAAAGCAACACCTGAAGGATTCAATAGGAAGAAGCATAACCATTGATCCGGGAATGGTACAGGCGTTTCACATACTTGCCATTGCAGACAGTTCTATGCAAAAACTAACACAAAAGCAACATATTTATTTTGAAGACGTAAGTTCTTTTGAGCCCAAAGACAGCATTTTAAATGCAACTAAACAATTTGTATTACATTTTTATGCCATGGTTCCGCCCGGGGTTAAATTATGGCCGCTGGATAGTATTGTTGCCAATAGAATGGAATACCTCAATGAACAAAAAAACGAGCAATTACTTTTTGCACAGTTGATAAACGATCCCAATGAATTAAGAAAGGAAATAATAGGAGACAATCCTCTTGACATAAACGATAAATATTATGGCAATAACATAGTGGATGATAGTAAATATGGATCTCATGGAACCCATTGTTCAGGCATCATTGCCGCAGCCCGCAATAATGGCATAGGTATGGATGGAATTACGGATAATGTATTGATCATGCCTGTAAGAGCTGGTGGAACATTTCATATTGGTGATGAAAGCGATAAAGATATTGCGTTGGCAATACGCTATGCAGTTGATAATGGCGCAAAAATAATCAGCATGAGTTTCGGAAAAAGCTTTTCGCCACAGAAGGAATGGGTAGATGATGCTGTAAAATATGCTGAACAGAAAGGAGTATTATTGGTACATGGAGCCGGTAATGACGGTACTGATAGTGACTCAACTGCTTTTTATCCTAATGCTGATTTTCTTGATTCATCCGGGAGGGCAAAAAATATGATTACTGTTGGGGCTATTAGTATTGATACCGGGTTCGCACTTCTTTTATCTTATTCAAACTATGGACAAAAGAATGTAGATGTATTTGCACCAGGCGCAGATATTTATTCTTGTATTCCAGGAAATAAATATGAGTTTAAAAGTGGTACCAGCATGGCAACACCTGTAGTCGCCGGCGTTGCTGCATTAATTTTAGAATATTATCCTAACCTCAATGCTGAACAGGTAAAAGATATTATTATGAAATCTGTGACCTCATTAAAGGGAAAAATGGTTTACAAGCCGGGTACAAAAGAAAAAGTAGATTTTAGTATGCTGTGTGTAAGTGGTGGTGTGGTAAATGGTTATAAGGCTTTGCAACTGGCGGAAGTTATTTCTCTGCATAAAAATTAAGAAAATGATGCTGGTACTGTTTGCTTCAACACGGTTAAGCTCTCACTAAATGGCATTGCTAATTGATAAAAAAAACACCTGAATGAAATAACAATAGTTAAAACAAATGAAGCAGACAAACAAAGAAACCCAAAATTGGACATACATTAAGAAGATTTTATGCCGTTTTTTCTTTAGTTTTTTTGTATTTGAATACTTTTTTCATCCCGGTTTATACGTTCTCATTTCCGGAGGAAACCCTTCTGTTCGTACATGGTTTAAAAAAATATATAATCCAATCTACGATTATATCAACAATCACATTCTTCATCTTATACAGGGAGAAACAAGCCTTACTATTAATAATTATATTTTCCACCTAATGGCTATCACAATAGCGATTGTTGCAACTATTTTGTGGAGCGTTATGGACAAAAGAAGGAAATCTTACCAGCGGGCAGATTTTTGGCTGAGGCATATTTTGAAATATTTATTGGCCATCAATATTTTTTCTTACGGAATACTTAAACTGTTAGCTGTTCAAATGCGGGCGCCTGATATCAATGCTTTGGATACACCCTTGGGTCAACTACCGATATCTTCGCTTATGGTTTATTTTATGGGCTCAAGCTCTTTCTACGAGTGTTTTACGGGCCTGGTTGAAGTGACGGCGGCATTACTGCTGGTTTTCCCCAAAACTTATGTAATGGGATTGATGGTTCTTACAGGAATATTAATCAACATATTAATGCTAAATATAGGGTATGATTATTTTGGGATGACACATAATGTTATAGCCATGTTTTTAGCCCCATGCGTTTATCTTCTTTACCCATACTTGAAATCTATCATGGATTTTTTATTCAATAAAAAACAGGTTGCTTTGTATAAACCAACAAACCCCATTGGAAGTAAATTATACAAACCGATATCTATTTTATCTGCGATTATTTTTATTTTTTTAACTTTTGTCTGTACAAGACAGGCGGTGAATGGTTACAAGGAAGTAGTAAAAAGCCGCCAAAATACAAAGACGTTTAACGTGATAACCCAAACATATAATGCTGATACTTCAAAAATGGTAGTGGGTGATAAAGCAAGATGGAAGTATTGGATAGAATATAAAAGAGACGAAAAATATTATCTATCAATATTAACCATGAATGACACTGCTTCTTATGACCTGTTATTTCAAAATGATACCATACACAAAATAATTCAGTTAAAACCTGATGGGCAATCAAAAGACACAAGCCAATATACATTTTCATATTTGATAGACAGCAAAAAAGGAGAGAAAATACTAACGGACAGTTTACATAAGATGAGTTTGGTAATAAAGGAATTTGGAAAGGAGCATTGGGAACTTTTAAAGCCCCGGAATAAATTTTTTCCATTTGATTTTTAATAAAACAATCAAAAAACACGATACGAAAAAGACTTTGCAAAACCTGGGCGAACGGAAGATGAAGCAACTGCAATTGTCTACCGTTATTACTTCACACAAAAAAGCAAACTTGCGAAAACCAAAAAAGTAGTTTTTGTCAATTTTTTAAAACATACAATAATGAAAAAAATAATCCTGGTATGTCTTTTATTGATTTGTGCCAAATCCTATTCCCAAACAATTGATACCACTAAAGAACAACAATGGAAAAAGATATATCGTGCCAGCGCTACCAAAATAAATGATTTGGTGCACACTAAACTCGATGTAAACTTTGATTACGCCAAAGCATGGATGTACGGAAAAGCATGGATAACACTTCATCCTCATTTCTATCCAACTGATTCCTTAAGCCTTGATGCAAAGGCCATGAACGTTAATTCAGTTTCTGTGATAAAAAACGGCAAAAACATTCCGCTGAAATATACTTATGACAGTATGAACCTGCGAATAACGCTGGATAAAATGTATAAAGCAAATGAGAATTATACGATTTACATAGATTATGTTTCTAAGCCAAATGACCACGTGTGGCCATCGGCCAATGCAAAAGGTTTATATTTTATTAATCCTGACGGAAAAGAAAAAGACAAACCAACGCAAATATGGACATTCGGCGAGCCGGAGCACAATTCGTCATGGTATCCTACTATTGATAAACCCAATCAAAAAACTACTGATGAAATCATCCTGACTGTTCCTTCAAAATATGTTACGCTATCGAACGGATTATTAGTTAATCAAAAAAATAATGGTAATGGTTCACGCACAGACACCTGGAGAATGAATTTGCCTTTTGCCCCTTATTTATTATTCTTCGCCGTTGGTGATTATTCCATTACAAAAGACAGTTACAAAGGAAAAGAAGTAAATTATTATGTAGAGAAAGAATATGCACCTGTTGCAAGAAAAATATTCGGATTAACTCCTGAAATGATTGCTTTCTTCTCAAAGATTACCGGCGTTGATTATCCGTGGCCGAAATATGCGCAAATTGTAGGGAGAGATTTTGCAGCGGGGGCAGAAGAAAATGTTTCTGCAACAATGCATGCTGAAATGCACAACAGGATGCGAGGGAATTGGTTGATGCAAATAATTGGGAAAGGGTTATTGCACATGAATTATTTCATCATTGGTTTGGCGATTTGGTTACTTGTGAAAGCTGGAGCAATATAACGTTAAATGAATCCTTTGCCAATTATAGCGAAACTCTTTGGTTTGAACATAAATATGGAAAGGATGAGGGAGATGGATGGAATAACCATTATCAGCAGGCTTACCTGGATAGCCCTGCCGATACTTCCAAAAATTTAGTGCAGTTTTATTATAATGACCCACAAGATGTTTTTGATAATATAAGTTATCCCAAAGGCGGACGCATATTAGGAATGCTACGCAATTATGTAGGCGACGGCGCTTTTTTTAAATCATTGAATCTTTATCTCACCAACAATAAATTCAAATCTGCAGAAGCACAAAATCTTCGCCTTGCTTTTGAAGAAATCACCGGTGAAGATTTGAATTGGTTCTTTAATGAGTGGTACTACAGTAATGGACACCCGAAATTAAATATTAATTATGCTTACGATGTCGCCAATAAAACAGCAACAGTTTTTATTGCACAAACACAGTCTGGTAAACCATTCAAAATTCCTTTTGCTATTGATGTTTATGAAGGTGGAGCAAAAAAACGTTATCCTGTTTGGATGAATAATGCAACAGATACATTTTCTTTTTCAGTTAATTCCAAACCTGATCTGATAAATGTGGATGGAGATAAAATATTGCTTTGCGAAAAGAGTGATAATAAAACATTGGATGAATTTATTTATCAAAATAATCATGCGGGCCTGTTTGTTGACAGAAGAGAAGCTATTGTGTTTGCTGCAAAACATCAAACAAATCCTAAAGCATTAGAATTTTTAGAAAAAGCGTTAAATGATAAATCATGGCGAATACGATCTTTTGCACTTTCATTTTTGAATATGGATAACGACACGGTAAAAAGTTCGGTGGAAACTTACCTTTTAGATGTTGCAAAAAATGATAACCGGCGGACCGTAAAAGCGAAGGCGATTGAAATGATAGGCAGTTATAAAAAAATTGAATACAAACCTTTATTCATGAAAGCGCTATATGATTCTTCTTACACGGTTGCAGGCAAGGCGCTGGAAGCATTAGGTAAAATTGATGATGCAGCAGCAGAAACAGCAGCAAGGAAATTATCCGGGCTACCAGCTAAGGGCACGCTAAAAAATGCCTTGATTGTGTATATCGATGAAAGCAAATTTGATTCGCTTGCAGGAGAATTTGATAAACTGTCCACTAACAAAAAAGGAAGTATGTTCCGGGGCTTTGCCGGCTTCCTTGGGAGAGT
>JBDTJV010000411.1:0-3515 GCA_039935675.1 Ginsengibacter sp.
TGATCCATGATAATAGCCCCCATCCCTACCAGCACATTATCCGCTATAACGCATCCATGTACTATTGCATTGTGTCCGATGCTAACATTATTTCCTATTTCTGTTTTTGATTTGAGATAGGTACAATGTATTATGGCTCCATCCTGCACATTTACTTTATTGCCCATTCGTATAGAATTTACATCTCCACGAACAACCGCGTTGAACCAAATACTGCAATCATCCCCCATAATAACATCCCCGCAAATAGTGGAATTTGGTGCAATAAAACAATTGTTACCCCAGGAAGGGCTTACACCATGAATGGTGAATAAATATGACATGTTGAGTATTTAATAGTTTGCGTAAAACTGAAGGAAAGAAAATAGAATTTTAACGCTTCAGCCAGTTTTCGGGGTTGATGTTATTGTTTTCTTCCATTAAAATAAAATCAACTTCGCCATTACCATCATCGTTGAGGCCGGCTTTTCCTATGACCTCGCCGGTTTTTACTTTATCTCCTCTTTGCACTCTCGCAGAGGCAAGATTACTATAAACGGTAAAATATTTTCCGTGCTTTAAAAACACAACCTGCTTATCATCCATATATGATACCAGCGTAACCTCTCCGTCAAAAACAGCCTTTACAGATTCCCCGGGTTTTACTCCGATGGACACTCCAGGGTTGTTATAATCGATTCCACCAGGATATTGATTGGCTCCATAATGGCTGATAACAAAACCATCACAAGGCCACGGAAGTGAACCTTTGTTTTTCTCAAAACTAGCATTCAGCGCCCTGTCAGCAGCACTGCTTACCAGCACGCTGCCAATAGTTGTAGAAGAGGCAGGTTTCTTTTCAGCAACCACCGGGGCCTTTTCGCTACCTTTTGGAGCGACGGGTTCACTTTTCTTCAACGCTTCCAGCCGTTCTTTTTCTTTCCGGGCTGCTTCAGCTCTTGCTCTTTCAATTTCACGCCTTACCATAGCCGTGATAGCATCTCTTAATTTGGCATCCTGCTTTCGCTTCGCTTTTACATTGGCAACCAGTTCCTTCTGCCGCCCTTTTAACTGGGCAACTATAGAGGCTTTTTCATCCTTTTGCTTTTGCATTTTATCCATTTCCTTATCTTTCTCATCCAACACTTTGTTCTTTTGCACCTTCATTCCGCTGAGCGTAGCGATCTTATCTTCAAGCATGGATTCTGTTTTCAAAATACTCTCCGCCTGCATCTCGCGATAATTGCGGTAAGATTTTAAATAAGCAACCCTTTTAATGGCATCATTGAAATTATTGGCCGAAAAAATAAAATTCAGAAAATCATAATTGCTCCTGTTTTTATAAGCATATATCATGCTTTTAGCATATTCTATTTTTAAAGTATCCAGGATTCTCCTGATCTTGTTGATCTCTAATTGGGATAAATAAATATTGTCATTCAGATTATGGATTTCGCCACTTATGTTATTGATCACATTTCCCTGGAGATCAAGTTTTTTATTGATTAGTGAAAGTTGTCCAACGCTTACCTTAGTCGTTTTTTGATTTTCAATCAGGGCTTTTTCAGTTTCAGCAATTTCTTTACGGAGTTCGTCGCGCTGTTTTTCCAGGGCATCTTTGCTCTGCGCGTTTTGAGCAAAGGCAGAAAAAGTAAATAAGAAAAATAGAAAAAAGGTTACAATTTTTTTAGGCATCAACAAAAAAATTTGTGAGAATAAACATCGAATAACTACGCAAAATTGCATAGCCTTAAAGTAACAATTATTTTGTTTTATAATTCTTAGGAATATTAAACGGAAATGATAATTCATTGTTAAACTCATATTGTTTGAATAGGATCGACACTTCCACTTTTGTCTTTTCAGAAACATTTATCTGCCTGTTGGTGGAAAAATCAAAGTTGTTCTGCTTTTGATAATCATCATATAACAAAGACGCTGTACGGTTTTTGCTAAGATCAAGATCGTCCAGCTTTATTCTTTGCAAATGATCATCGTGGCTGGATAATGTGATCAGGTTTTTAAAAAATACACCTACCGTTCCTACCAGGATTTGGTTAGCTGTTTGACGGAAGGAGACTATACTATCCCCAACATAAACAGGATTTCCGATAAGAATATTTTGGAGCAAATTGAAATCCATTGGAATTTGCGCAACAGTTTCAATATATTTAAAAGGATGATATTCCACCGTTTTTTCGAGCTTGTTCATTAGTATCAAAGTATCAGGTGTGATATAAAGCCGGAAAGCTTCGATACCAAGAAAAGTAGCACTAATAGAGATCCACAGAACGCTGTCTTTTTTCAAACGGATAAAAGCATTAAAATCCGGTTGTTTGCCATTGTGATCTTCATAATCCACTTTAGCTTTTGCTGAAAATGTAGTAAAATTAATTTTATCACTATCCAGTTTGCTTAATATTTCAATTGCCTGAATTTTAGCCGAAGAACTATCAGAAACTGACTTAGAAGTCATCTTCACAACGGCGGTATCCTTTTTATTCACCGCAGTTTGTAGTTTTCTGGTAGAACGGCAACCAGTAGTAGCATACAAGCAAAAAATAGTAAAGAAAATCGAACAATACTTCATTAAAAAGTTTTTAGCATTAAATTTTACCTGTATGTCCAAATCCTCCTTCCCCTCTTGAAGAAGAGGCCAACTCTGAAACGGGTTTCAAGAAGGCTTTTTCTACTTTGCATAAAACCATTTGAGCTATTCTTTCGCCGTGTTCAATGGTCTGCGTTTCGCCGGATAAATTGATAAGTATCACTTTAATTTCGCCTCGGTAATCACTATCTACAGTTCCCGGAGAATTAAGACAGGTGATTCCATGTTTCAATGCCAGCCCGCTTCTTGGCCTTACTTGTATTTCGTATCCTTCGGGTATTTCAAGAAAAAGTCCTGTTGGAATTATTTGTCTCCCGAGAGGTTTTAAAGTAACTGCGGCAGATAAATTAGCCCTTAAATCCATGCCGGATGAGCCGAAAGTAGCATACTCCGGATCATTATTTTCTGAAGTATTTATAATTTTAATTTCCACATTTTGCATGAATACAAAGATAAGAAGGTAGGATGCAGATGAAAAATAATTAAAACTAAAAAAAAATAGTTACCTGATCGTTAACAAAACAGTAGCATATGCTGCAACTCCTTCTTCACGGCCTACAAAGCCCATCTTCTCTGAAGTGGTGGCTTTTATCGAAACCTGGTCTTCCTCCAAAGAAAGAATTCCAGCTATTACCTTTTGCATTTCAGGAATATGAGGCTTTAATTTTGGTAATTCGAGGCAAACAGTAGAATCAATATTTCCAATTAGATAACCGGCTTTTTGAATAAGGTCGTTGGATCGTTTTAGAAGGATCTTACTATCTATGTTTTTAAATGAATCGTCTGTATCGGGAAAATGGTAGCCAATATCACCGAGGCTTGCGGCTCCCAGCATCGCATCGCAAATGGCATGTAACAAAACATCAGCATCACTGTGTCCAAGCGCGCCTTTTGTATGTTCCAATTGAATCCCCCCGATCCAAAATTC
>JBDTJV010000412.1:0-4674 GCA_039935675.1 Ginsengibacter sp.
CATGTCTATGATAACCGTGAATACGACAAAAATGAAAATACTGACCAACTAGTTGAAAAAATAAGATATAGAGCCGTATTGTTTAACAATATTTCTGTTCTTGTCTTTTTGTTTACAATAGGAGTTATTGTAACAGGCTTCTGGCTACTTGCAAATCCCAGTGTAAAAGGCGCAGAACAAGTAGATATGACTATAAGGATCAGTGCTTCTGTATTATTAATATTTTTAGTGCAGATTCTTTTTAGACTCTTTAAATACTTATTAAGAGTTGCCGCATTTTATAATGGCAAGGCTGATGCGATAGAATTTTCCAATATGAATAAGGATATGCCATTAGATAAGACAATTGACTATTTTACTCCTGATAAATATGATATATCTGATTTAGAGTCACCCAACCTGGTTGAAGCATTAAAAGCGAAAATGGGAATATAGTGAGTCTTCTTGTTAAGTTAGTAAAATCAAAATTATTTTGAGGTAAAAACCAACGTTTGCTATGCCTGACTTCTTATTGACCTACACAAAGTAGAAGAATTTTACCAATTTCTTGAAGCCATTATTTTTTTACAAGATAAAGTAAGTAGCCTTGTAGTAAATTTTTTCCTCAGATCCCCCTAATTCAAATAGTCTGAGCAAATAATCTCACTCAGAAACCAGGTGCATTCCAATTATCGCCGGTTGTTGATGATGCCATAGGAGAGCTTTTGCCATGGCAGTCTTCCCATCGATAACGTCAATTTCTGCTCCGATAAATCCGATATTTATTGGATCGGGTCCAATCTGATTGAAATGCTCTCCAAAAACTTCAGCAATGTTTATTTTTAATACTTTTAAAAAATAAGTATGAAATATTTTATAAAAAACAACTACTTTTCAATTTCATCAATCATCAAATAATTTTTTTCTAATGCCCAATGTTGTCAATAAATTACCTCGTTTAATTCTCTTATTCTTTTTTCCTCTTAACGTATTTGCCCAAAACAATTCGTGGAACGTTATTAACAAGCAATTACAGGATGATTGGCAAATTCAATCTTCTTCAAAGGTTGCTGTGAACGATGACCAGGTTTCAACCTCAAATTTTAAACCTCAAAACTGGTACGCGGCAAAAGTTCCTTCAAGTACCTTAGGTTCCCTGGTAGATGATGGTGTTTTTAAAAATGTTTTTTTTAATAGAAATCTTGAGAATATTCCTGCCAGCATGTTTGATGATCCGTGGTGGTATCGTAAAACTTTTAATATTGACAAAATAGATCCGGAACAGGTTTATCGTTTGCGGTTTAACGGGATAAGTTATAGTGCAGATATATGGTTAAACGGTAAAAAGATCGCTGCTGCAGATACGATCCGGGGAAGCTTTCGTCAATTCATTTTTGATGTAACTCCCTATATAACGAAAGGGGAAAATGTGCTGGCATTAAAGGTTTCCAAAGCAGAAGGTGGCGATTTGAATATTGGGTTTGTTGATTGGAATCCTGAACCTGCGGACAACAACATGGGGATATGGCGCGATGTGCAATTGATTTCTTCGGGTCCGGTATCTATTGAGCAACCTTTTGTAATTACTGATGTGGATACTGCCACACTTGATCACGCAGCGATTACACTTAAAATAATGTTGCATAATTATTCTGATAAGGAAATGAATGGCACATTAAACGCTAGCATTGAAAATGATATTCATATTTCAAAAGACATAAAATTGGCAGCCGGTGAAACGAAAGAAATTGTTTTTGATTCAACGGATTACCCGGCATTAAAAATTGAACATCCGAGACTTTGGTGGACGCATGATTTAGGAAAACCAAATCTGTACTCCCTCGAAATAAATTATGTTACCAATAACAAGGTTTCTGATTCCAGGAAAATTAAATTTGGCATTCGTTCTGTAATAGGAGGCTGGACTGAGCAAGGTTTCAGACTTTACCGGCTGAACGGAAAAAAAATTCTGATAAAAGGCGGCGGCTGGACAGATCCGATGTTGTTGAATGCGACACCGGATTATGAGCGCGCCGGAATTGATTATGCCGTACACATGAATCTTAATGCCATTCGCATGGAAGGTTTCTGGGGCCATGATCAACATATTTTTGATCTCTGCGATGAAAAAGGAATACTCGTGATGGCAGGATTCAGTTGCCAATGGGAATGGAAAGATATTTTTGGAGGAAAATATGAAGATGAGAATGGTGCTATAATAACTCCTGAGCAGATTAATGTAGCAGCAACATCATGGCACGATCAAATCGTTTGGTTGAGAAATCATCCAAGTATTTTTCTCTGGCTTTATGGAAGTGATAAATGGCCAAGACCTGAATTAGAACAAAAATATCTGGACATTTTGAAAGCGGATGATCCTACACGACCTTACGTGCAATCAGCTAAAGAATGGGTAAGTGAAATTACTGGCCCAACCGGAGTGAAAATGCGTGGGCCTTATGATTATGTACCGCCGGATTATTGGTACATAGATAAATTTTATGGTGGCGCGTTTGGCTTCAATACGGAGACCGGTCCAGGGCCGGAGATTCCGGTGCTCGAAAGTTTACAGAAAATGATTCCTAAAGATTCGCTTTGGCCTATAGGAAGCTCATGGTTGTATCATGCGGCGAGAGGTCAATTTCATAATCTTACAGCCTACAATAATGCGATGAATGAAAGATTGGGACATGCGACTAATTTGACGGATTATTTACGCAAAGCACAATACCTTAACTATGAAGGAATGCGTGCGATGTTTGAAGCGTTTGAAGCGAACAGATTTAACGCTACAGGAATTATACAATGGATGTACAATGCCTCATGGCCAAAGCTTTGGTGGCAATTGTATGATTTTTACCTGATGCCTACCGGGGCCTTTTATGGAGCTCGCGATGCCAACGAACCATTGCATATTTCTTATAATTATGGAGATACCGGAATTAATGTAATGAACAATACTTCAGAAATAGCCAGTAACCTTTCAGCTCAAATTACTGTTTATGATTTTAGTATGAACCAGGTATTACAAAAAACGGTCCCGGTAAATAATCTTAAATCACAGGAAGTGAGGCATGTATTTAAAATGCCAGATGAAATGGATGTAAGTAAAACATGGTTCCTTGATCTAATGTTATTTGACAGTAAAAAAAATAAATTAAGCAATAATTTTTATGTGTTGTCAACACAAGGAGATAGCCTCGATGAAAAGAAAAGCACGTGGTACATTACGCCTCAATCTCAATTTGCCGATTTGACTATGCTGGAGAATCTTCCTACAGTAAAGTTAACCACAAGTGAGTCGAGAACGATAAAAGGAGATAGTACGATCATTTATGAAAAGATAAAAAACCCTACACCGAATCTTGCCTTTATGGTTTACCTGGATTTGAAAAAAGAAAAGAGTAATGAATCAGTCGTTCCTGTATTTTGGAAAGAAAATTATTTTACGCTGTTGCCCGGTGAAGAAAGAACGGTTTCAGTGTGGTGTCATACATCTGACCTGGAAGGACAAAAAGCAAAAGTGGTTATCGGCGGGTGGAATGCAGAGTAGGCATGGGTTTAGAAAGTTAGTTCGTTTAGAAATTGGTTTATTGTTTATAGGGGTTGAAAGTTTAGAAAGTCTATCTTCCCGAAGCACGTCCCTCTCCAAAGGAGAGGGGTTGGGGTGAGGCTTAAGAAGACTTGTTTCGAAAACAGAAAATCACCTTAATTGTTTGTTTACTGTAAAATTATTTTTCAATCATAAAATTTCATCCATTCTAATCAATCTTTATAATAAAAATTCATGTCAACTACCACCACTGCAAAGAGAAATTATTACATCGTTTTCCTGATAATGCTTACTTTTTTCGTGATCTCTTTTCTTACCAATATTATTGGCCCTTTGGTGCCTGATATTATTAAAGGTTTTCACCTCAGCCTTACTTTAGTCGCCGTTTTGCCGTTTGCTTTTTTTATTGCTTATCTCATTTCTATTCCGTCTGCGATGCTCAATGAAAAATACAAAGAGAAGAAAATGATGCTGGCAGCATTTATTATATCCTTTTTCGGCGCCCTTCTTCTCGCGTTTTTTCCCAATTATTTTACTGCAGTTGTTTCTTTATTTTTAATCGGATGTGGAATGGCAATGTTGCAGGTAATCATCAACCCCTTACTTAGAACTTCCGGAGGCGAAGAGCATTATGCCTTCAATTCTGTACTGGCGCAATTGATCTTTGGAGCTGCTTCTTTCATCAGTCCCAAAGCCTATTCATATCTTGTAGTGAACCTTGCCAATACCGGTGCTGAAGACCGGGTACAAAAAATATTTTCTTCCATTGTTCCCAAAACTTTACCTTGGATTTCGCTATATTGGCTATTTGCAGTAGTGAGTTTGGTGATGATAGTTGTTATCATTGTATCCCGGTTTCCCAAGGTGGTTTTAGCCCAGGATGAAAAAGCCGGTGCATTGAAAGTGTATTCTGACCTTTTGAAAAAGCCCATTGTTATTTTATTTTTTATCGGCATATTTTGTTATGTAGGTACCGAGCAAGGCACCGCTAACTGGATTTCACAATTTCTTTATCAATACCATCATTACGATCCTCAGACAACAGGTGCCAATGCTGTAGCCAATTTCTGGGGCTTGATGACCGCCGGTGGTGTGTTGGGATTATTTTTATTAAAAATTGCAGATAGTGGAAAAGTGCTGAT
>JBDTJV010000413.1:0-3324 GCA_039935675.1 Ginsengibacter sp.
GGAAACCGGATAAAATTTTTAAAATTATGAATACGCCCACCAGATTGAATATTGTCTTTATTGGTAATCTGAAGCCTTTTGATGAGGTAATTTAATAAACCACTATCAATGTCCTTGTCAAATATAAACCTCACAGGCTTTCCCTTTTTGCGGTTTTTTAGCCCCTTCTCTATCTTCTGTATAAGGGAAGTGGAAATATCGTTGTCTATTTCCATTTCTGCATCACGGGTCACTTTGATAATGTTAGAGCTAAAGGTGTCATAATTAAAATAGGAGAATATTTGAGGCAGGCAAAACCTGATAATATCTTCCAGTAAAATGACGTATTTATTATTTTCCTTTGAAGGAAGGACAACAAACCTGGGCAACCTCCTGGTTACTGAAACCAGCGCGTATCTTGGAGATCTTGATGCATCAGCCATTGATAATTTACAGGCCAGATAAATAGATTTATCATGCAACGTAGGAAAATCTTTTAAGTTTTCTATCATCAAAGGAACAATGTTACTCCTTACAAAATCATTGAAATAGTTGAAGACAAATTCCTGTTGTTCTTTATTTAACTGTTGGTCATTTAGAATAAATATCTTCCCTTTTTTTAGCTCATCTATGATCTTATTCCAAACCTCGTTAAATTGGTTTTGTTGTTGCCGTACCTTAAAATTGATTTCCTGCAATATTTCTTCGGGAGAACCATCTTTGTGAGGATTAACTTTGCTGCCAAGTTCCACCATTCTTTTTAAAGTAGCCACGCGCACCCTGAAAAATTCATCCAGGTTGCTGGAGAAAATACCCAGGAATTTAATTCTTTCATTCAACGGCACGGTTTCATCAGCTGCTTCCTGGAGCACGCGCTCGTTAAAAGCAAGCCAGCTAATATCCCTCGTAATTATTTTAGATTTATCCATTACTTTTCACTTTATTCCTTAGAGATCTTTTTTATAATTCCCGTTGTTGAAAACCCTTCTAGTATAGGTATAATTTCTACCCTTCCTCCGGCCTCCAATACTTCTTTAGCGCCGACGATTGTTGCTTCTGTATAATCACCTCCTTTTATCAATACGTCAGGTTTAATAATTTTAATTAATTCCAGTGGAGTTTCTTCATCAAAAATAACAACAGCATCTACCATGATAAGTGATGCCATGATAATTGCTCTGGAGTTTTCATTATTTATTGGACGATTGTCTCCTTTAATCTTTTTTACCGAAGAATCAGAATTAATACCAACAATAAGTACATCAGCAAAAGAGGCAGCTTTTGATAGAACAGCTATATGGCCTTCATGCAAAATGTCAAAAACGCCGTTGGTAAATGCGATCGTTTTGCTTTTTAACCGCAATCTTATTACTTCCTGCTTTATTTCTTCCCTGGGAAAAATTCTTTCATGAATGGAATTACTTTTTTTCATTTTAAATTAGTTGTTATTTTGTTTGATACAGATGAATATCCACTCAAAGGTTATTGATTTTCTTTTTTAAAAATTGTAGATCGATTCATCTGAAAATATCGTTGCTTATAGAGTGCCTTTTATTAATATCCAATAGTACAAATCTCTAATTTTCATCTGTTACATTTTTACCGACTATGCCGGGGTCAACTTTTAACCGGTTTTGATAAATTAACAATCCAAAACTAATAAGACCAATAATAATTACAATACCTGTTGTGATTCCCCACATGAGCCATCCAAAGGATAAATTGTCCACATTATAAATAAGCAAAACCTGTTGTACCGCGATGGGAAAAGCGCCGAGGCCACCTGGCGAAACGATCATTGCTAATGTGGCTAGTGAAAGCACACTAAATGCTGCTCCCATTCCGAGGCCAGAAGTAGCATCGAGCGCTGAAAATCCAATGTACACTTCAAAAAGATAGCATGCCCAGATGAACACAGAATGGCCGATAAATTTCTTTCTTTTTTTGAGATGTAGAATAGCCAAAAAACCTTCCTTCAAGCCTAAGTGAAAACCTTTCAATTTGATGAAAAGTTGATGATGTTTGTATTTATTAAATAACCACCTGGTGACCACGAAAATTAATAATAACACGACTAAAATTCCTAGAAGGAGATAAACTACCGGAATTCTTCCTTTAAAACTGGCCATTTTATTAACTTTCTCAGTTATAAAAGAACTTACTATTTCCACCTGGATGAGGAAGGTAATAACCAGGAAAATAAAATAAGAGAACAGATCGAATACCCTTTCAACAAGGATAGTCCCAAATAATTTGGTGGCAGGTATTTTTTCATATTTACTCAGCAAAGTGCATCTAAGAATTTCACCAGCCCGTGGAAGAAAGGTATTGGTAAAATAGCCACACATAACGGCATAAAAAGTATTGGATGTTTTTGGGAAATATCCCATGGGTTCCATCAAAATCTTCCACCTTACCGCTCTGCTGACATGCCCGAGAATAGTAATGACAAAAACAGGGACAAGATAAATATAATGAACATGCCTGAGTGATTCCCTGAATTGTATTTTCTGAAGCGGCGTCATTTTAGAAAGCTGCCACCAGGTTAAGAAAATCCCTATTCCCAAAAACACACCATACTTTAAAACATTCAATAGTTTTTTCTTCATAAGAATCTAAAAGTAATAAACGAATTGGATTTACGAATTTATTAAAAGGTTATCAATCAATCGCACCCCATGAAAATAGGCCGCAACGAGTAATACTAATTGTTGGCCCGACTGACTTTCTGAAATTAATTCGAGATTGTTAGCCTTTGCAAGTTCAAGATATTCTACTTTGAAACCTAAATTTTCCACATGGATGATTGTGTTCTTTTTCAACGATAAAAAATTATTCGGACCCAGGTTATTTTGAATGTTAACCAATGCTTCATATAACCCTGCAGCCACATTTTGCTCAGTATTTGTAAGCCGGAGATTTCTGCTACTTTTTGCCAGACCATTGTTTTCACGAATAATTGGGCAAATGACCAGTTTCGTTTCAGTCTGCATGAGATCTAATAATTTTCGGATTAACATGCATTGTTGAAAATCTTTCTGGCCAAGAAAAAGAAAATCAGGTTGGACAATGTTTAATAATTTTTCTACAACGAGACAAACTCCCTGGAAATGCCCAGGTCGAAATTTTCCTTCGAGAATAGTTTCAAGATAGCCAAGTTCAAAATGTTTTTGCCTTGATGATTCATCGGGATAAATTTCTGCTTCATCCGGAAGAAATAAAATATCGCAACCATTTTCTTCCAATAATAAAATATCATTGGATAAGGTTTTGGGATATTTTATAAAATCCTCCTTATTATTGAATTGAGTGGGATTTACAAAAATGCTGCAAACATTTATGTCA
>JBDTJV010000414.1:0-7457 GCA_039935675.1 Ginsengibacter sp.
GCTTCAGGATTTCCTGAAAGTGACGCAAGCGATTATAATAGTGCATCCAGGCCAAGAATTCAATTATGGGCAGCAGGATTGAAAAGCCCAATTAACGCTGATCAGCCAACAACAGATTACGACTGGACACAATATATTTCTAAAACAAAACCTACTGTAAGCCACGAAATCGGCCAGTGGTGTGTTTACCCTGATTTCGCAGAAATAAAGAAATACACCGGTGTATTAAAAGCGAAAAACTTTGAAATTTTCCGTGATTTTTTAGATGAACATGGAATGAAAAGTTTAGCACATGACTTCTTAATGGCTTCGGGAAAACTACAAGTGCTTTGTTATAAAGCTGATATTGAAGCTGCATTGCGAACGCCAGGTTTTGCAGGGTTTCAGCTACTCAGCCTACAGGATTTTCCAGGACAGGGAACGGCTTTGGTTGGCGTTGTTAATCCATTTTGGGAAGATAAAGGTTACGTTACTGCAAAGGAATACAGCCAGTTCTGTAATGTCGTAGTGCCATTATCAAGAATGAAAAAAATCATTTATGAAAACAATGAAGCGTTTTCAGATACGATTCAAATAGCCAATTTTAGCGCAGGAAGTTTGAATGAACCTGTTCAGTGGAATATTAAAAATGTAAATGGGCAAATATTATGGAAAGGGACTTTTGCAAAAAAGGAAATTCCTATTGGCAATTCTTTTATTGCCGGTGAAATAATTCATTCCTTATCATCCATTAAAGAACCCGGGAGATTTATTGTAACCGTGAGTGTGGGCAAATATGAAAACAACTGGGATTTCTTTGTATATCCCTCCGTAAAAAAGAAGATTAGCCCCGATATATTTATCACGCAAACATTGGATGCCAAAGCAAAGCAGGTGTTGGAAAATGGCGGTAGGGTTTTACTTACAGTCAAGAAAGGCAGCATTAAAGATGATAAAGGTGGCGATGTACGAATTGGTTTCTCCAGTATTTTCTGGAACACTGCGTGGACAAAGGGTCAACCACCAACGACGCTCGGTATTTTATGCGATCCTAACAATCCCGCACTCAAAGAATTCCCGACGCAATACTACAGCAATTACCAATGGTGGGACGCAATGAGTCATAGTAATACTATCGTGCTTGATTCAGTAGCAAAAAATATAAAACCCATTGTTCGCGTGATTGACGATTGGAATTCTGCAAAACCGCTTGGATTACTATTCGAGTGCAAAGTGGGTAAAGGCAAATTATTATTTTCAGGCATAGACCTTATCAGCGACAGAGAAAGCAGGCCGGAAGCGAAACAATTATTAGAAAGTCTCGCAACATATATGGAAGGAGATCAATTTCGTCCATCCATTACCGTTAGTATGAATAAAATAGAAAATTTATTTAAATGAAAAATAAAATCAGGTTTATTTTATTAGCGCTTGGGTTAATCGTTTTTGCAATAAATGCAAATGGACAGCAAAGCCCTCAAATGAAAATTGACCTTTCCGGGAAATGGCTTTTTAGCCGTGATGAAGCTAAAACTGGACAGGCGGAAAAATGGTATAACGGATTATTAAAAACAGTCGGCGGTGGACCATCCGAAATTACTTTGCCTGGCTCGACCGATGAAGCAAAAGCGGGTATACCCAATCCCGAAAAACCAAACCTGGATGGTCTTTACCGACCTAATATCTATACCGGACCCGCGTGGTATCAGCGCGAGATTGACATACCCGGTGCATGGAAGGGAAAGCATGTTACTCTTTTCCTGGAAAGAAATCATTGGGTCACTCATGTTTGGTTAGATGGAAAAGACTTTGGCTCAAAGGACAACCTGATCTCGCCACAGATTTATGATATGGGGATTAATATTAAACCTGGGAAACACCGGCTGACAATCTGCGTAGATAACACGCTGAAATTTGATTTGGGAAGATTCGTTTCTATCAATTACGAAGGAACCCAAACCAACTGGAACGGTATTATTGGCAAAATTCAACTAACTGCTGTTGATCCTGTATCGCTAAGCAAAGTTGAAGTTTACCCGGACGTGGATCATAAATTAATCCAGGTAAAAGCCTACGTTAGCAATCTTACCGGCTCTCCGGTCAAAGGGAATATTGAATTATCAGTATTGGATGCAAAAGGAGCTGAGGTCAGTAAATCTGTGTTCGCTCAATTTTCCTCAGAGGACCAGGAATCTATGGTGACAATGGATTTTCCTATGGGAAAAAACCCGAAACTATGTGATGAATTCTCACCTTATTTATATAAGCTAAAAGTGTCCCTTTACACAAAAAAACCTGGATTCCATGATGACAAGATAGTTACGTTTGGAATGCGGAAACTTGCAATTGAAGGAACACAGTTTACTATGAACGGACGCCCGCTTATGTTGCGAGGGACCCTTGAGTGTGCGATTTTTCCTAAAACTGGTTATCCGCCAACGGATGTAGCTTCATGGAGGAAAATTTTTAAGATAGAAATATCGTATGGTTTGAATTTCATCCGGTTTCATTCATGGACTCCTCCAGATGCAGCTTTTACGGCGGCAGACCAGGAGGGGATAATGATACATACGGAAGGACCACAGGCAAACGTTCAGGCCGGCAAGGATCATGGGCGGGATGAATTTGTAGAGCAAGAGTTGTTAGATATCATCCATACCTATGGGAATCATCCATCTTTTTGTTTGATGACAATTGGCAATGAATATGGAGGATCTAACGAAATTTTGACCCATTGGGTTGATACCCTGATCAAAAGTGATCCCCGCCATTTGTACAGTTCAGCCTCATCTGGCCAGGTTACTGAAAATCGTGAGTGGACCGAAACAGGAAAAGGCAGAGGCATCCACGGACCCAACACGATGCACAATGCGGAAATTGCCGTCACAGACCTGGATATTCCGCGCCCTGTGATCGGTCACGAAATTGGCCAGTGGACATTCTTTCCAAATTTCCATGAAATTAAAAAATACACAGGTGTGTTGAAAGCAGATAACTTTGAGCTTGTTCGGAATGATCTAAGGAAAAAAGGTATGTTAGATGAGGCTGATCAATTCTTCCAATCTACTGGCCAGGAAGCCGTATTGCTTTACAAAGAGGAAATTGAAAATTTGCTTCGCACACCAGGTTATGCCGGGTTCTCATTACTTGATTTGCATGATTATCCCGGTCAGGGTACGGCCCTCATTGGGTTGCTTGATCCTTTTTGGGATTCGAAGGGATTTATTAAGCCTGGAGATCATAAAAAATATTGCGGCGCAACCGTTCCTCTTCTCGTTTTTCCCAAAAGAACTTATTCTACAAATGAAACATTTTCTGCAAAAGCCGAAATAACTCATTTTGGCGCAGATGATTTGCGTGACGCACAGCCTGAATGGACTATCCGTGGAAAAAATGGACAGATTTTAGCAAAAGGAACATTGAAACCTCTTGATTTAAAAACAGGAATGCTGACAGAACTTGGAGAAATCGATGCCCCACTTATTAATATGATTGCTCCCGGAAAATTCACAGTTACGCTTTCCCTAAAGAACACCTCTATTTCTAATAGCTGGGAAATTTGGGTTTATCCACCTTCTAATCAAGTGGTCACACCAAATAATATTATCGTTAGCCATACATGGGATGCGACTACTAAGGCTGCATTAGCTGAGGGTAAAAGAGTGGTCCTTTTGCCGGACTCACTAAATTCCGCAGAATCGCTACCAGGCTCATTTCTACCCGTTTTTTGGAGTCCTATCTGGTTTCATAGAATTCCTAATACCATGGGGATTTTGTGTGATCCTAAAAGTCCGCTTTTTTCCGGGTTTCCTACAGATTCTTACAGTAACTGGCAATGGTGGAACCTGATCCAGGGATCTAAGACTATGATACTAAATGGCACACCTGCAGAATTCCGGCCGCTGGTCCAGGTTATTGATAACTTTGCCCGCAACGACAAACTCGCCAACGTTTTTGAAGCCAAAGTAGGCAAAGGCAGCTTAATTGTTTGTAGCCTAAATCTTACCGATGACAAGCTGCCGGAAACAGATGCTTTTCTGAAGAGTTTATATCATTATGTAGGTTCAAGCTCCTTCAATCCTTCGCAGAAATTGAACCTTGCTACCCTGGATAAAATTCTTTCGACCCCTGCGCGATCGGAATAAATCAGGAATGCACTTTTTATTTTGATTATGTTGCAAAATATTAAATGTTTTATCGTCTGAATAATTACAAAAGTCTTTTTTATGAAAATGAAAAAAAACTTATCGTTTCTTCTTATTCTTAATTTTTCCTGCCTTCTTTTCCCGATGAATCTCATCGCGCAACAAAATAAAAAACCGGGGAAGCCAAATATTATCTTCATTCTTGTTGACGACATGGGCTGGAAAGATTTGGGTGTTTATGGAAGTACTTATAATGAATCTCCCAACTTAGATAAATTGGCAGCTGAAGGAATGCAGTTTACCGATGCTTATGCGAGCAGCCCGGTTTGTTCGCCTTCAAGGTCAAGTATTATGACAGGAAAATATCCGGTCAACACTGGTATAACTGATTGGATAATTGGGTCTCAAAATATAATTGGTCCAATGCCGGATCAAAAATTACTTCCTCAACAATTTACTTTTAATCTTCCCAAGTCTAATATAACCATAGCCCAGGCTTTGAAAAATAATGGATATGCTACCTGCTTTGCAGGAAAATGGCACCTTGGTATGTCGGAAGAATATTGGCCGGAGGCAGAAGGGTTTGATTATAATTATGGCGGCTGGGCGGCAGGCAATCCAAGAGATTATGGAATGGGAGGGTATTTTAGTCCTTATCATAATCCCAAACTTACTGATGGTCCAAAAGGAGAATTTTTACCTGACAGATTAACAACAGAAACAATTAATTTCATAAAAAAGGAAGTAAAATCTGGCAAGCCTTTTTTTGCCGATCTTTCTTTTTATGCAGTTCATCAACCTATCGAAGCTAAAAAAGAATACATTGAAAAATTCAAAGGAAAAGCCCACAAATTGGGTCTGGATACGCTACAGACATTTGTAAAAGATGCCGACTGGATGCAGGAATATCCTGACTTTACAGAAAGAATGGTTCAATCAAACCCGGTGTATGCCGCCCTGATATACAGCATGGATGAAAATGTTGGCCGGATCATGAAAACGCTGGATGAACTTGGTATTTCAAAAAATACCATTATTGTTTTTTCTTCTGATAATGGTGGATTGTCTACCGCAGAAGGCGCGCCCACTTCTAATTTTCCATTACGATACGGCAAGGGATGGAGCTATGATGGAGGGATCAGAATTCCTTTGATTATCAAATGGCCCGGTATTACAAAACCAGGAGAGGTATGCAAGTTTCCTGTTGTTAATACCGATTTTTATCCTACTTTTTTAGAAATGGCAGGTTTGCCACAAATGCCAAAGCAAACAAAAGATGGCGTAAGCCTGGCGCCATTATTAAAAGACGAGAAATCCATTGATCAGCCGGTAATATATTGGCATTATCCGCATTACAGCGACCAGGGCGGTGGACCAGGTTCGGCCATTAGAGAAGGCGATTGGAAATTGGTTCAATTTTATGATGATAATCATTTTGAATTATACAACCTGGATTTTGATATTGGAGAACGAAGAGATTTGTCGAAAACATTTCCCGAAAAAGCAGCGGAATTGCAACAATTATTAAATGCCTGGAAAAAAGAAAATCACGCTAAAATTCCATCTATTAATCCTTATTACAATCCGGCGCCTTTTGAAAAATTCATCAAAGACAATAAAGTCGAATCTTCCTGGAGTGGCAAACTTCGACCGGTTCTTGATAAATACGACTCTTTGTTTAGTAAGGAGGTTTTTGATCCGGCTGTCAATGATTCGATTTTAAAGCGGTACCATGAAATGTATAATTTAAGATAGCCAAAGCAAATAAAACAGATAATCATGCCTGGGGTAAATTGAAATTGGATAGTAAACAAAGAAATAAGCCTATTAATTAATTTGCATGGTAGTTACTATAAATTTTTACAAAGAAATCATTAAAAAAATTTTTAGAAAAAATGATTAAAATAAATAAGTCATCATTATTAACATTAAAAAAAATCTACCTGGTCATTTTTTTTCAGGCAGCAATTTTTTCATCTGCACTCGCTCAACATCCAACCAATTTTACTTCATTCAAAGCCGGCCAGGATTGGATTGCAGATGATGGTCTTCCTATTGATTGCCATGGTGGCAATATTATCTATGTTGATACACTTAAAACCTTTTTCTGGTACGGTGAGCATTACGGAAATCCACGTGGCGCTGCCTGTTATTCCTCCAAAGATTTGTACAACTGGAAAAACGAAGGTGTGGTTATGGAAAAAGGGGATATAGAAATTTTTGAACGTCCAAAAGTAATTTATGATAAAATCAATCACCGGTATGTTATGTGGTTTCATTATGATAATAGAAATTATTCAACTGCGGAACTCGGAGTTGCTGTAAGTGATAACCCGACAGGCCCGTTTAAACTTCAAAATCATTTCAGACCAAACGGGCATGAGTCAAGAGACATTGGCCTTTACGTAGATCCTGAGACCTCAAAAGCGTATATCGGTTATGCTGCTGACCACGTAAACCGTACCATCAGGATGGTAGAATTGTCCGGTGATTATCTTAATGTAACGACTAATGATGTTGACATCAATACGCATTGTGAAGGGCCTGGAATTTTGAAAAGAAACGGAACGTTTTATCTTCTTACCAGTGGTTGTTCAGGATGGACTCCAAACCCTGGAAACTATTATACAGCGCCATCTATTACTGGCCCTTACGTAAAACAGGGTTCTCCATTTGTTGGTGACGCAGGTGATAATTCATTTAATTCCCAACCTTGCTATATTTTTAAAATACCCGGTTATAAAAATGCTTATCTCTACATGGGTGACAGGTGGAATGGTGGAGGGAGTCCTAAATCTCAATATGTATTTTTGCCGATTACAATAACCCAGGGTGGACAGATGGAAATTCATTTTTATAGGGAATGGGATCTTACTATTTTTACTCCTGAAAGGAAAAGGTAGAAAGTATTCTTTATTAATACATAATTGAATCTAATAGTAAATAACTTGAAAAAGTATTTCAGAGTTTAAGTTATAATTTCTCAATATATTTTATGATTTTGATCTTTAATTTGCAATTCTCTCTTTTTCCCTTGTAGCAAGATCTCAAATTCTTCTGAAAATTTTAGTTTACAAGGTATTTCAGGTGAAGGGAATTTGAAGTAAGTAAAATTTTGTAATACAATCCAGTTTTACCTATCAAAGCGAGCGGCTGTATAGAATGTATTTAATTTCTCAGAAAATAAGATTTGTGTAAAAGCCATAAAAAAAAGCCCCTGGTTTTCAGAGGCTTTGTGATCCGGCTGGGACTCGAACCCAGGACCCCAACATTAAAAGTGTTGTGCTCTACCAACTGAGCTACCGAATCCTGATCATCCTTTCTATCACCTTT
>JBDTJV010000415.1:0-2827 GCA_039935675.1 Ginsengibacter sp.
GAGTGTTCTAATACTCCGTCTATAATATAAGTTACCGTTTCCATCCCACGATGTGGATGTGTGTCAAAAGCGCCCCTCTGAACTTTATCCTCTGCCATTATTAAAAATGGGTCAAATTCTTTCCAATTTCCTGGCGGTAATACGAGACCTGCTGAATGGATCTCACTTTTTTTGTTTAGTTGAACTTTCCATGTCTTTTTTATATTTCTTTGTGCTATTGTTTTCATTGCTTTTAAATTAAAGTGTTCTTTTGAGTGATAACGAATCGTTTTTTCTATGGGTTATTAATTTATTGCTAAATGTTGGTTATTGCTGATTTATTTAAATATGTTGTTGTTGAAACTACCTACAGTTAATAATTTCACACCTTGCGTTTCTCTTTTCTTTAAGGTTATGATTTTAAAAATCATACATACCATCCGAAGCGAAAATTTGCGATTACGATTCATCAGTCGAAATTGACCAAATCCTTAAATATCAGTTTTCCCCAGCTATTTCCACGTGCCTGTACAAGCAGACCGCCTTCCGAAAGCCCGCCAAGTTGGATGGGTGAAAAACCTAAATCTTCCGCAAGCGTACCAATTTCCGCTGCTGCACCGTCATCATCGCTCGCCAGGAATACGACTCTCCTGCCATCATCTACGGCTGGATCTTGACCAAGGACGGCAGCAACCAAATGGTTGAAACCCTTAACCAATCTACCGCCAGTGAAGGCCTGTGCAACGACACTAGCGGAAGGTTGTCCTCCCAACTTCTCAGGGGGCACGCCGTAAGCATTAGTCACATCGACGATGGTTTTTCCCTGCCAGTTGGGTAGCGCCTTCGCTACATCCGGGTGCGACTCGAAATGAACCGCCAAAAAGATGATGTCTGCCTTGACTGCTTCCGCTAATGTTTTGGGAATGATCGTGGGGCCTATTGCGGCCGCGGCGGATGCAAAGCTTTCGGGGTTACGTGTGGTTGCAACGGATACTTCAATACCCTTACGTGCAAAGGCTTTAGCCAAGGCTTGTCCTACATTGCCAAAGCCGATAATTGCGTAGCTACCAGCTACTTTGTTTTTTAGTTTATTCATTGTTTTATTTTTTAAAATTTATATTTATAATGTTATTTTTATGAAATAAAAATCAATTTAGGATTATTATTTACTTTGCCAAATAGGTCATACCGCCATCAACAATAAGTTCGGCACCGAGCATAAAGGAAGAATCGTCAGAAGCCAGGAAAACCGCTGCTTTACCAATGTCAGATGGTTGACCGATCCTGCCTATCGGCATTTGACTTGCAAAGTGTTTTTTCACAGCTTCCATTTGTTCTGCGGGAACAAACTTATCAAATGCTGGCGTATCAGTTGTACCTGGTGTTATCACATTTGCTCTAATTTTTCTGCCTAAAAGATCGTTTGAAAATGATTTTGCAAAAAAGATTACAGCTGCTTTTGCCGCACCATAAAGCCCAAATGACGGATATGCCCGATGCGCTGCATTTGACCCGATGAGAATAATAGATCCACCATCATTCATATAGGGAAGTGCCTTATTTACAGTAAAGTAAACACTCTTTAGGTTTGAATCCATCCCCTTGTCATAGTCGGCTTCGCTAGTATCTGCTACGGTTCCATTGGTTCCACTACCCGCATTGGCTACAACTACATCTATTTTACCGAATTTTTCAAATGTTTCTTTAAACACTCTTTCTAGATCGGAGACGTTCGTTACATCTGCATTTAGGGCGGTAAAATTATCGCCAAGTTGAGCGACAGAACTATCTAAAGTTTCCTGATTTCTGCCAATTATAACTCCTTTAGCACCTTCATTTTTAAATTCTTGGGCAATGCCAAATCCAATACCGCTATTACCACCAGTAATCACGGCTACTTTGTTTTTTAATCTACTCATTTTGTTTATTTTTTTCTTTGATTATAATTTAATTAAATTTTGAAGTGCTAAAGGGCCTTTTGCCTGCTGAACCTTACTAGCCGATAAGTTACCCAGGTCAATCGAGGCAAAGCCAATGTTGGTTATTATTTCTCCCACCTCCAGTTTGGCTTCAAGGTCATCTCCGGACATAAAAAGCACCCTATGTCCGTTTGCTTCCACAGGGTCAGCCGCCAATAATTGATAAGGGAGGGTGTTGAATGCTTTTACCACACGAGCGCCCGGAAGATTGTCTTGTGTAAATTCGCTTGAGGCACGGTTGCCTAAATCTGCCATTTTAAAATCTGAATTTATATATTGATTGGCAGCATCAATTACAATTTTGTTTCTCCAATCTGTAATATTGGTTAATGTTTTTGTCTGTAACCATGGTATCGCTAAAAATACGATGTCTGCTTCGGCAGCTTTAGCAGCAGTAACCGCCGTGGTTCCTTTTCCTAATTGCGCTACCGTTTCTTTTAATGACCCAGGTTCTTTGCTATTACTGATTTGTATGGCATAGCCGTTTTTTAGCAAGTGTGCAGCAATAGTTTTACCGATATTGCCTGCTCCGATAATTTCGATTGTTTTTTTCATTTTGTTTTTTTTATTGTGTTCATTCCTTTTATTTTTTTGCATGTGGATACGTTCGAGGCCTTATAAACTTTGAAAGCCAGGTTTTCATAAACTCATTACCGGCTCATTAATTTCCTCCATTACAAACTGTACCTCGCTTTGGATCCTCACATCTTCTCCAAGCATCAATCCGCCGGTTTCCAGTGCGACATTAAGGTTGATTCCCCAATCGCTGCGATTGATTTTTCCGCTTACAAAAAACCCTGCTTTTTCTTGTCCTTGTGGGTCTTTCACCATTCCATTAAATTCCATATTGAGCTTTACAGGCTTTGTAA
>JBDTJV010000416.1:0-4624 GCA_039935675.1 Ginsengibacter sp.
ATGATCACTGTTATCCAGATCGGCATGCTATTACTGGAAACTGTTTTGAGATTTTATTTCGGATTTATCACTTCCTGGATAGGACAAACAGTGGTAAAAGATATGAGAGTAACCGTTTATAAAAAAGTACTGAGTTTAAATCTTTCTCAATTTGATAAAACACCGATTGGAACGCTTACTACGCGTACAATTAATGATATTGAATCCATCAATGATATTTTTGCAAATGGATTGATCCCGATCATTTCTGATCTCCTTTCTATTGTATCTATTTTGCTTTTTATGTTCAGTGCAGATTGGCGACTTTCTTTGATCAGTCTTGCTCCATTTCCGATCCTGGTAATTGCTACCTATTTTTTTAAAGAAAGCGTAAATAAATCTTTTATAAAAGTAAGAAACGCAGTTGCGGCACTAAATGCTTTTGTGCAGGAACATATTACAGGAATGAGTGTGGTACAGGCTTTTGCTGTGGAAGAAAAAGAATTCAAAAAATTCAATGAAATCAATAAGCAACATCGAAACGCAAATATCAAGGCAATTTTTGCTTACTCTGTTTTTTTCCCCGTTGTAGAAATTGTGCTGGCATTTTCTATTGGCCTTTTGGTTTGGTGGGGAGGAAATTATTCAGCGAATGCAGGTATCATTATTGCATTTATAATGTACCTCAATTTATTGTTCAGACCGCTTCGTATGATCGCTGATAAATTTAATGTGTTGCAAATGGGAATGGTAGCCAGTGAAAGGGTTTTTAAAGTGTTGGATAATGAAGATGTTACGCCAAACAATTACAATGGAATTCATTCCGGAACTGTAAAAGGGAAAGTAGAATTCGATCATGTATGGTTTGCTTATAATAAAGAAGATTACGTTTTAAAAGATATTAATTTTTTGATTGAACCTGGCGAAACACTTGCCATTGTTGGCCATACCGGCAGCGGAAAAACTTCGATAATCAGTTTGATGAACAAGCTTTACCCGATCAACAAGGGAACGATAAAAATTGACAATCACACTATCAATGATTACGAGGTCGATTTTTTGAGAAGCAGGATAGCAGTGGTTTTGCAGGATGTATTTTTATTCAGCGGTTCTGTTTTGGACAATATTACTTTGAGAAATCCCAACATAGAAAGAAGCGACGCCATAGAAGCGGCGAAGATGATTGGTGTTCATAATTTTATCATGCAATTACCCGGCGGGTACGATTATAATGTCATGGAAAGGGGCGCTACTTTGTCGCTAGGCCAGCGTCAATTATTATCATTCATAAGGGCGCTTTTGTACAATCCTTCTATTTTGATTTTGGACGAAGCCACTTCCTCTATTGACAGCGAAAGTGAATTATTAATACAGCATGCCATTGACAAACTCATCAAGGGCAGAACTTCAATTGTAATTGCTCACCGATTATCTACTATCCGGAAGGCCAGTAAAATAATGGTGCTGGATAAGGGAGAAATTAAAGAGATAGGCACCCATAGCGAGCTAATGAATCAACAAGGTCATTATTACCAGCTACATAAAATGCAATTTGAAATGCAGGAAAGTGACGCGTAAAATAGTCACTCAAGTATAGTAAACGAAGAATTAATCTTAATTCTTATTTCCCTCAATTTCTATTTGTAATCCATCATAAGCGAGATGAATATTTGAAGGAAGCTCTTTATTAATGTCATTGTGTAAGCCAAGCTGGTGGCTAATATGGGTGAAATATGCCGTTGGAATTTTTAATTCCTCTACCAGGTCAATTGCTTCCTGTAAAGTAAAATGAGAAATGTGTTCCTTTTTTCGCAAAGCATTTACAACCAACACTTCGCTTCCTTGAATTTTTTCTTTCTCCTTCCCGTCAATTTTGTTGGCATCAGTGATGTAGGTAAAATTACCAAACCGAAAACCCAAAACCGGCATATTTAAATGATGAACCAAAATAGGAATTACCATTATGTCTCCTACCTTGAAGGGCTCATCTGTAATCGTATGTAACTGAATGTTTGGAATTCCCGGATACTTTTTTTCTGAAAAAATATAATAAAATTCCCTACGCAATGCTTCCTGTGTCAGATCATTTGCATAAATATCCATTGGCTTATGTTGAAAAAAATTATAAGCCCGAACATCATCGAGGCCTGCAATATGATCTTTATGTGGATGTGTAAAAATAACTGCATCCAGTTTTTTTACATTTTCACGCAACATTTGGGTACGAAAATCAGGTGTGGTATCAACAACCAATGTTGTCTTTTTACTTTGTACCAAAATGCTGCTGCGCAGTCTTTTGTCTTTCTCATTAGATGAAGAACAAATCGCGCAATCACAGCCAATCATAGGAACACCACCGCTAGTGCCGGTGCCCAAAAAAGTAATTTTAAGATCAGGATAGCTCACCTTTCAAAGCTATAAAATATTTTGTAGGTATGTGGAAAAGTTATTGTCGAAAAGTAAAAATTGAGCTCAATGAGGGATTGTCTAAAATGAAAATTATTTTTCCAGGTCTTCCGTTTTTGCCATCACTTCATCATGCAGTTTTTGTGAATCATGCGTTAGCAAATCATAATTGATACTTAAAACCGGGATAATATCCATCAACGCATTTATTCTTCCTTCGGGGTTTAAAAATTTATTCAGGACCACTACTTTTTTATCTTCAAGGATGCAATAACCACTTTGAAATGAGCCGCGTTCATACCGTACAATATAACCGCCTTCATCAAGAATTTTTTCTAATTTATTTAAAGTAGCCTGATTGTATTTCAAAAGAAATTAATTTGTTCAAAACAAATTTACGGTAATGTGGTTAAAAAGATCAAATGCTAGCGGCAAATATGCGTTAATTTTACCAGCTTAAACATTTAGTATTGGCGGATATTATTAATTTATTACCTGAAAACATTGCAAATCAAATCGCTGCCGGAGAAGTGATACAACGGCCGGCCAGCGCGGTGAAAGAGCTTTTAGAAAATGCCGTAGACGCCAGCGCTACAGAAATAAAACTTTTTGTAAATGATGCTGGTAAAGCACTGGTGCAGGTTATTGACAATGGAAAGGGCATGAGCGAGACTGATGCGAGAATGAGTTTTGAACGCCATGCCACTTCTAAAATAAAAAATATTGATGATCTTTTCCAGATAAAAACCATGGGCTTCAGAGGGGAAGCTTTAGCAAGTATTGCGGGCGTAGCCCAGGTAGAATTGAAAACTAAAAAACAGGGTGAATCTGTTGGCACATTTATCGAAATAGAAAACAGCATTGTAAAATCCCAGCAACCTGTTGCAACCAGAGACGGGACAAATATTTCGATGAAGAATTTATTTTTCAATGTTCCCGCCCGAAGGAATTTTTTAAAAAGCAATGCTTCGGAATTAAGGCATATTGTAGATGAATTCATCAGGGTTTCTATGGCGTTCCCTTCTTTATTTTTTTCCCTCACTTCTAACGGCCAGGAAGTTTTTCACTTGGAAAAAGGGTCTTTAAAACAAAGAATAATACAAATACTTGGCAATAGTTATTCAGCCAAATTAGTGAGTGTAAAAGAGGAAACGGACTACCTGAATATTTATGGATTTGTAGGAAAGCCCGAGACTGCCAAAAGAACACGCGGCGATCAGTATTTCTTTGTGAATAACCGTTTCATCAAAAGTGCTTACCTGAATCACGCTGTGATGAATGCTTTCAGCGATATGATTGCAAAAGATAGTTTTCCGATGTATACCTTATTTATTGATATCGATCCTTCCCGATTGGATATCAATGTACATCCCACCAAACAGGAAATTAAATTCGAAGACGAAAAATTAATTTACGCTTTTGTGCAGTCCGCGGTGAAACATTCGCTGGCACAATATTCTGTAACTCCAACCCTGGATTTTGACCTGGATGCTTCCATACAACAAACAGATGCTGTCAGCAAACCTTTTACTTCTGAAAAACAATATTCTGCAACGGGAACCTCTTTGTATAATACGTTTACCCAAAAAAACCAGGCTCATTTTATTGAAAGCAAAAGTAACCTCGGAAACTGGGACGACCAGGTATTTAAGCAAAATAAAACCGATCCTGTTTTTGATAATATTTTAGAAAATAAAAGGAATGAAGATTTTGTAAGTTCTCCTTTTAGAAATTCTGAAAATATCATTCCTGACAAAAAACCAAATTCTGGTCAATACATTCAATTGCACAAAACTTTTATCATTGCTCAAAATGAAAATGGATTTATCGTGATCCATCAGCAAAATGCGCACGAAAGAATTTTGTATGAAAAATTTACGGAGGCGTTGAAAGGAAAGCCTATCGCTATTCAAAGAAGTTTGTTTCCTGCCGCCATCCAGCTGGCTCCTGCTGATGCCGTATTGCTTTCAGAACTTATTGGCGATCTGAATATTCTCGGTTACCAGGTAGAGCCATTTGGAAATAATAGTTTCGTGATCCAAGGTTCCCCGGCTGATGTTACTGATGGAAATGAGAAAGATTCTTTGGAAAAAATTCTAGAGCAATACAAGCATTTTAATATGGACATGAGTTTTTCTAAAAGAGAAAAGCTGCTACGTTCAATGGCATGGCAACAATCCATAAGACCAGGAGCATTTTTATCACAAAAAGAAATGGAAGTTTTAGTAGAAGATTTATT
>JBDTJV010000417.1:0-5216 GCA_039935675.1 Ginsengibacter sp.
AGCCCGGTGATAAACGGAATCCAAATCAATAACTCAGGAAAAGTAAAGTATGTGCCCAGCATTAATATTATTTTGTAAACAATTGAATAATAAATAAGATCAACAATCCAATAACCATCAACAACAGATAAGAACCAACCTGGCCACTCTGTAATAATCTTAACTGACGGCTTCCATAATTAACGCTTTTGCCCACACCATTCACGATCCCGTCAATTCCTTTTCTATCAAAAACATTATTTAAGAAAGCACCCAAAGAACGATAAGGTCTTACCAAAAGAGCATTATATAATTCATCCACATAGAATTTGTTTTTGATCGCTTTTGTAAAAGCGCCTTCAGATTCAGTGGAAGGAGAATAATTTTCAAATTTCCTATATGCCCAAATAGAAACAATAATTACCAGGATTGCTGAAACCACCATTAAAATAATATCCGTTTGATGAGAAACTTCAGTCACGGTTCGCATTTGGGTTGAATGAGCAAAAACCGGTGCAAGAAAATCGCCCAATTTATTCCCATTGCTTACAAAAGAAGCTGGTAAACCTATAAATCCGGCAACTGCTGAGAGTATCGCTAAAATAATTAATGGAACGGTCATAGATGCGGGGCTTTCGTGAACATGATGTTCCTGTTCCGCAGTTCCCCTGAATTTGCCTTTGAAAGTCATCGCCAACAAACGGAACATATAAAAAGCGGTAAGTAAAGCTCCACCTACACCAAGGATATATAAAATTGGGCTTTGCGCATAGGTTGCAGAAAGAATTTCATCTTTTGAGAAAAATCCGGAGAAAGGTGGAATTCCAGCGATGGCAAGGCAGGCAATAAAAAAGGTAACATAAGTGATCTTCAACTTTTTACCCAAACCGCCCATTTTGGTCATGTCCTGTTCTCCGCCCATCGCATGTATAACTGATCCGGCTCCGAGAAATAAAAGCGCTTTAAAAAAAGCATGCGTCATCACATGAAAAATAGAAGCGGAAAAAGCGCCAACTCCTAAACCTAAAAACATATATCCTAATTGACTTACGGTAGAATAAGCCAACACTTTTTTAATATCATTTTGTTTCAAAGCAATCACAGCCGCAAAAATTGCTGTAGCCAAACCTATACCTGCCACCACGCCTAATGTGGTGGGCGCGAGTGAATATAAAATATTACTTCTTGCAATCATGTAAATTCCTGCCGTAACCATGGTCGCTGCATGGATCAATGCAGAAACAGGTGTCGGACCTGCCATCGCATCGGGTAGCCAGGTGTACAATGGAATTTGAGCACTTTTACCAATCGCGCCAACAAACAAAAGCAAAGTAATACCAACGATTACCGGGGTATTAAGGTCAGTAAGTGAAGAAATAATGCCATTTTGAGAATTGAAAAGCTCACTGTAAGAAGTGGTTCCAAAAGAAGAGATCATCCAGAAAACAGCAAGCAAAAATCCAACATCACCGATACGGTTCATGATGAAGGCTTTTTTTCCGGCATCATTGTTTGCCTGGTCCTTAAACCAAAATCCAATTAATAAATAAGAGCAAAGACCCACCCCTTCCCATCCGATATACATGATCACATAATTTCCTCCCATTACCAAAATAAGCATTGAAAAAACGAACAAATTGAGGTACGAAAAATATCTTCCAAAACCAGATTGCGTTTCTTCTTTCATATATCCGATCGAATAAACGTGGATAATAAATCCTACTCCGGTAATTATTAAAAGAAATATAGAGGTAAGCTGGTCTATTTGAAATTCAAATGGAATTTTCAATTTGCCTACATTAATGAAATCAAAATAATGAATGTTTTGAGTAACAAACCCTTCATGTGTTGCTCCAATGAAAACCATAAAACTAATGCAGAAAGAAACCAGAACGACACCACTTCCAATGATTCCCACCAATGATTTTGAAAGTGCGTTTCTTCCAAGTCCATTGATAAGACATCCAATCAGTGGGAGAAGCGGGACAAGATAAATAAGTTGAATTGCATCCATAAACCAAACTTCGGCAGCGTTTAAAAATTTAAAATATTTAATTCATTTTCAAAAAAGAAAATGATCTAGTTTTTTAACCTGTTTAAAAAATTGATATCAATAGAACGTGTATTTCTATATAACATTACAATGATTGCCAACCCCACACTTACTTCGGCCGCAGCTACTATCATTATAAAAAAAACGAAGATCTGTGCGCTCGATGCCATTCCATAACTGAAAACATTTGAGCTGGCCAAATGCATCTTTGAAAATGCAACCAACAACAAATTCACAGAATTCAACATTAAGTCGATGCACATAAAAACAATAATTGAATTTCGCCGGGTAAGTGCACCGATGATACCGATACAAAACAAGGCCAAAGACAAAAAGATATACCACCTTATCTCCATGATTATAATTTTACGTATAAACCAGTTCCTACATTATTCGATGTAGTACTTATGGGAAAAATATTTTTAATCCTAAATGATGATGCTGACAAAACGTAATAAATCGCTCCCAACTTTTTTATTCTCATGATTTAACCGGATCTTTTTTACCAATTAAAATCGCTCCAATCATTGCACTCAAAAATAAAACACTACTTATTTCAAAAGGAACAACATATTTACTAAATAATGCCTGCCCTAGACTTTCCGTAAGTCCTACACTGGTTCCGGGCCTGATAATAGTCTTTGTATCAGTATGTGATAAAGCTGCTACAAATATGATCATTAACATTAAACCTGCGATAACGCCTGCAAGTTTCATGTACACATTTTTTACAGGTTCAGTATCGGCGTTCAAATTCATGAGCATTATCACAAAAAGGAACAAGACCATAATGGCTCCGGCATAAACGATAATATTTACGATGGCGAGGAATTGTGCATTCATTAAAATATAATGACCGGAAATGGCGAAAAATACAATGATGAGGCAAAGAACACTATAAATAGGATTTTTACTTGCCACTACGCCAATGGCACCAGAAATTGCCAATACCGCTAAAAACCAAAAGAGGATTTGTGTTATCTCCATTTTTTAAATTTTGCTTCCCTTTCCCTTCTAAAAGAAGGCATGGTGAGAAACTTTATAAACTATTCTAAACTTTTTAAACAATCTGAATTATTCTAAATATTCTTTTTCTAAACCTCTATAAATAGAAAATCAACTTATTTGTTCGTTTACTATCAATGCTCATTTCCATGACCTTGCGGATGTGCGATTCTGCTCCCTTTAGCTTTTGCAAATCCTTCAGGATCAGTTTTAGGATCAGGGATCAAAAGCTCTGGTTTCCCATAAATAAAACCTTTTCTCTGGTAATTAGCCGGCGCAAAGGTTTCAGATAAATAAACAGCATCTTTCGGACAAGCTTCTTCACACAAACCGCAAAAAATACACCTCAACATATTGATCTCATACTTGGCTGCATATTTTTCTTCACGGTACAAATCTTCTTCGCCGGGTTTGCGCTCTGCACATTCCATCGTTATTGCTTCTGCGGGGCACGCCAGTGCACACAATCCGCATGCTGTACAATTTTCACGACCTTCTTCATCCCTGTTCAAAATCTGCAATCCACGAAACACCGGACTAAATGGCCTCACTTGTTCCGGATAATTTATGGTAACCTTCTTCTTAAAAAAGTGTTTTAAAGTAATCGCCATCCCCTTTAAAACTGCAGGTAAATACATTTTTTCCCAAATGGACATTTCCCTTCGGTCAACCGGCTTCAATCTGTTAGTTAATGCTTCCATTATGAAATTTCATTTAATATATTTTCAAGTTTTATTTTCAAGCCTGGCAAATCAACATGTATAGTATCCCAAACTTTTGTCCAATCAATATGGTTTTAGAGATGAACGCAAAAAATTTCCCGCTGCTTTTATTTGTTGCCATTCTATTTCGGAAAATTCTTTTCTTATAGATTCTGAAATTTTAGACCCATATTCTCCGATAACTATTAATCTTGTCAAACAGGCATCCTTTTTTTGATCATTACGATAAAACTCATCTTCAGTACAACCTTTTAAGTAATCGAAAATTTTATCTATTGATTCTATAGCTAATTTTAAATATGGTAAGTCGCTTTTCAATTAATTAAATAATAAAAATTTTTCTTTTTCAATCTGCTCTTTTATCTCAGGATAAACAAATTCCTCTTCTACAAGGTCAACATTCTTAGAAAACCGATTCTGTAAATCAACAAGGTAACGAGCCAAACCAAAATAAGTTATTCTTGTATTATCCACCAAAGAAAAAACAAGATCTACATCGCTTTTTTCATTAGCATCCCCTCTTGCATAACTTCCAAACAAATACACTTTTTTTACAGGCTTATCCTTAAAATAATCCTGCACTGTTTTTTTGATATGTTCTTTTGTTAAAATCATTCGCTGCAAAAATATCGCTAAGTTTTAGAAATGCCAGTGATTTTGTTTTAATAAAATTAATGCGCCTGTTACCAGCATGTTAAGCAATGATAATGGCAATAAAATTTTCCAACCTAAATTCATCAACTGATCATACCTGAATCTTGGCACTGTCCATCTTACCCACATAAAAAGAAAAATGAAGAAAGATATTTTGATAAAAAAGACAATACCTTCAAGAATCACTACCCAGTTTTGTCCTATTGTATGCATCAGGTTTGCATCGTTAACAAAAGGAATATCATATCCTCCAAAATATAAAGTGGTCATAACCGCACCACTCAAAAACATATTTACATATTCTGAGAATAAATAAAATCCAAGTTTCATAGAAGAATACTCTGCATGATAACCACCCATCAACTCATTTTCCGCTTCAGGTAAATCAAATGGTGTACGATTCGTTTCTGCAAAGGCACAAACAAGAAAGATCAGAAAACCAAGCGGTTGCTTAAAAATATTCCATAGTCCATCTTTTTGCTGACCAACCATTTCATTTAAACTTAACGTGCCAGTAAACATCAGCAACGCAATTAAAGATATACCCAAAGCGAGTTCATAACTGATAATCTGCGAAGCAGCCCGCATCGCACCCAATAAAGAAAATTTATTATTACTTGCCCAACCACCGATCATTATGCCGTAAACACCTAAACTGACCACACCAAAAATGTAAAGAATTCCAATATTAATATCAGCAATCTGTAAGGAAACTTCGTGACCAAAAACATTCAATGTACCACCCCACGGAATGACAGCACTCACCATAATAGCTGTGAGCATAGCGAGTATAGGACCAAGAA
>JBDTJV010000418.1:0-7165 GCA_039935675.1 Ginsengibacter sp.
ATTTGCACCATATCCCAAACGTGGATAAAAAGGATTTGCTGATGGGTTGTCAGGAGTCCATCTATCATTCGCAATGGCATATAAATTTCCGTCATCATTACTATTAAATGGAGATTGTGCAATACCAGTTAACTCTCTATGTGAACCTTCATTTGCCTGAAAAAATGCACTTATATAAAAATTACCATAAGTAAAGTTGACGGCTGCACCAAATTCCCATTTAGGAATATCGCCATCATCTATTTTAGTTTGGTCAAATTGATTGATGACGCCATCGCCATTTAAATCTTTATACTTAATATCGCCGGGTCGTGGATTACCCAAACCACTTTGATCGGCACTATTGTCGATTTCAGACTGGCTTTTAAACAATCCTTCAGCGATGTATCCATAACCAGCAAGAATGGTTTGCCCTTTTCTGTCTTGATAAGGATCGGCAAATTTAGGCTCGTCATCATTTATCAGCTTATTTTGATTATAGGTAAATGTTCCAAATGCACCCAATGTCATTTTACTACCAATTTGTAATGGCTTAAGCGTTATTTGTCCTTCAAAACCAGCAGCATCAACTACACCATAGTTACCTACCGGGTTGTACTGCAAACCGGCATAATCAGGAAAATCGGCCCTGGTTAAAAATACTTTTGTTCTATGTGAATGGAAATAATCTACTACAAACTGCAATTGGTTGTTTACCATATTAAAGTCCAATCCTAAATCTCTTGTGTGGGAAACAGCCCATTGTACGTTAGCACCATATTGAGAAATATTTACGCCGCCATAACCCGATGTGGCACCAGCTTTCCCAAATGTTGCCCCTTTGGCACCGGTAGTAACCAGGGTAAGATAACCAAAACTAAGCCCGGTACCCGGCGCACCGGCGAAACCGTCTGAATAACGAATTTTAAAATATTGGAAAACTTTTGATAACGGCTTAAAGAATTTCTCCTCAGAAAGTACCCACGCAACACCCGGAGCCGGGAACCAACCAAACCGCTTGCTGGGTGCATAGTCTTCGGAACCATTGTAACCTAAATTAAATTCAAAGAAGTATCTATTTTTATAGGAATAGGAAGCCTTGGCAGCATAGTTTTGCTGATGGTTGGGTATATTCGTCAAATAGTTGCCGTCAAAAGGATTTAAGGAACTATACTGATTGTATACCAATAATCCGGATACATGACTGTCTCCAAATGTACGGTCATAGTTAATTTGACCTTGAAGCGTACTTTGCCTGCTACCAGAATTGGCTATCGCAAAATTAAGATTATCTGACCCGGAGATTACCTGTGTAAGATTCAAAGAACCATCCGGATTATATGGTTGCGCCTGGTTGAGGTAAAAAATACTTCTTGTTCTTGATCTGTTATTTTCGTTTTGATTATGGGTATCAAATGAATATTGAGCATTTGCCGACAAGCCCCTGAGCCAGAATCCCAAATCCTGGGACAACTGTGCCGTGCTCGAAATTTGAGACTGATAAATATTATCATAACCGGTTTGAGTAACCAATGCATAAGGGTTAGGTGAAGGTGTAGCGCCTTCTGCAACCCCTGCTACTAAATTGCCGGGATAGAATGCAGGAGTGCGCACAGGGCTTGCAGATATGGAATTGGAAAAAGCCGCAGTTGCACCTGCGCCGCCTACTCCGCCTGTGCCAGGTTGATTAAAATTACTGGTATATCCTGAAAGAGATAAAGAAAACTTGGTTGTCTTTGTCCATTTCATATCAACATTAGAAGTAAAATTGTACCGCTGGTACTTAGTACCCGCATTGTAGATTGATTGAGAAGGATCCTGCTTTATCATCGAAGATTCATCATAATAATCCATAGACACATAATATTGTGTGTTTTCTGAGCCACCGGTAGCACTGACGTTTAATTTTTTATTGATAGAGGTTTTATTAAATACCTGTTTCAACCAATTAACATTTGGATATACAAAATGATTGGCAGTTGGTGAAAGTGTGCTGTCGATATAATCCTGCGAATAGCTTGGCGCAAAACCTGAAGCTAGTTGAGCTTCATTTTTCAGGTTCATAAATTCACCTGCATCGGCCAATTCGGGTGTTTTAGTAAATTGTGTAATGCCTTGTAAATATTGCGCCATTATTTTACTTTTTCCCGAGCTACCTCTTTTTGTTGTAATTAATATTACACCATTTGCACCCAGGGAGCCATACACCGCAGTGGCAGCTGCATCTTTAAGTACAGTAAATGATTGAATATCTTCAGGGTCGTAGCTATTCAAATCTCTGCCTCTTACGCCATCAATAATTATTAAAGGGCTGCTGGGATTACTGCCAAAGGTTTGAATACCGCGAATAAAAATATCTGCTGCATTACTTCCCGGCAATCCCGAACGCTGCACACCAATTAAACCGGCAACACGGCCAGCAAGCATGGTACTTATATTTGCCACCGGATGCTGTAAATCCGTTACATTTACGGTGGTCTGGGCACCTACGACACTTATTAATTTTTGACGGCGACCAAAACCAGAAATAACGACCGCGTTTAAAGTTCCGGCTTCCGCATTTAAAGAAATATCGAAGTTCAACTGATTTATAAATGCCCATTTATAGGTATCATAACCAATGTAGCTGGCACTCAAAGAATCTCCTTTTGTAGCCTCGATAGAAAAAGATCCGGAACCATTTGTAAGAGTTGCTTTACCAGAGTTAAGGTCTGTAATAGTGGCACCCGATAAAAGGGCATCCAGATTATCTCTTACTGTTCCTGTGATGGTTACTTTTGTTTCTGTAGTTTTAACCTGGGCGTGTAAACCAGCCAGGCAAAAGGCAAAACACCCAATAAAGCAATAAAGAAGCTTTATTCTTTTCCGAAACATAATCCCATTAATGGTATATTTTTCAATCATTTTGGAAAGGTTAAATTGGTTAAAAAAATGTTGTATAGGTTTTGAGGTATGGGGGTAGATATTAAACATATAATTTGCAATACTTAAGCACGGGTAATGGCATTATCGTGACTTTGGCAAATTTATTTAACATTCGCATAACGTAATGTTAACAGACTGTAAACAACCTGTTAACTCAGTCTTAACAATTCAAGGGTCAAAAAGTATTATTCTGACTGTACACCTACTCAATACCAGGTAACAAAATTTATATCTCAAAAAAAGCGAGGGGTGAAGATTTGCCGGTAAACCATATACCGTTACTGATTGATATTTTAAGCTTAATTAATAGACATCTATCTGAAGAAATAATCCAGTATCAGGACTCATAAAAGTTGAAATATCCAGGTATTTTGTTTATTTGGATAATTAAATAATTAAAATCTTTACAGGTATTTTTATCAAAAAGCCAAACAGCAAGCCGGGAAAACTTGTTAATGCATTTTAAACGATGAATAAATCCCTGAAATAGATAAGTATCTTTCAAATCAAAATCAAAACAATTGAAACACTGGAAATCAATTATTGTTTATAGAATAATAGCCATAATCAGCTTTTTAATATTGCTGATCGTACAATTTATTTTAGTGTATAACACCTATAAGCTAAAAGATCAGCGTTATTTTTTTTCGGCAAAGCAAACCATTAATGACGCCTATTCACGCAGTGTGAGCAACGACAAAGTGTACCCGGGAGGGCAATCCATTATAGATTCATTCATTTACAAAAACATGCCGGTGCTTGAAACCCTGAGCAAGCAATCTCCCAGTGCCTTTAAAAATTTAGGTAAGAAAGTTTGCGACAGCATTTTTACAGAACTAAGGAAGAATAGTAATATGGACAGCCTGTTTGCAGAAATCTTACAACAAAATAAACTCAGGAAAGACCTTGAATACGCGCTCATCGTGACCTCTATTGGTATAAATTTTTCTAACAATCACTATTTACCGCTTTTTAAATTCGGAGATCAAAGCCTTAATCCCGGGGAAAACATGAAATCTACGGAAGGTGTTATCATTGACGGTAATTTGAAGAACATAAATGCGCAAACCCTGGTAACCTCTTTATATGTGAGCTCGCCGATGGACCATAGTTACCGGATAGGTTTTTCGTTGTATGTAGATACCCCCAACAGGTATATGTATGTATTAAAACAAATGATACCCATGCTTTTACTGGCAGTATTTTCAATACTCCTTGTGGTATTAATTTACTTCTTTACTTTTAAAAACTGGCTGAAACAAAAGAAGCTAAGTGAAATGCAGTCGGACTTTGTAAATAGCATTACTCACGAACTTCACACACCGCTTGCTACCATTATTATTGCCAATAAAAATTTGCAGAACGATAAAATAAACGCAAATAAAGAAAATATTGTATCTCTTACAAAAATAATTGAAAGGCAATCGCAAAGACTGAAAACTTTGTTTGAACGCATCCTGGGCATCACCACCATGAATCAATTTACACTCAGCAAAAAAGAGTATATTTTAGGAGACTTACTTGATGATGTTTTATTAGATTATCGTCTGATGCTTTCCAATAGAAATATCGAATTTGTATTTAATAAAAATAATGAGGATAGAAAATTATCGTTAGATAGATTTTGGTTTACCACGATGATGTTCAATATTTTTGAGAATGCCATTAAGTACAATAACAGTTGTGTAAAAAAAGTAGAAGTCACTTTATCAGATATAAAAGACTCCACTGAAATTCATATAAAAGATAACGGCGTGGGTATGTCGGCTGCCACCATCAACCATATTTTTGAGAAGTTTTACAGGGATACTGGCAACGGAGTGAAAGATGCTACCGGCTTAGGTTTAGGGCTATTTCATACCTGGCAAAGCATTAGGGCGCACGGGTGGAGGATAAAAGTAGAAAGCAACCAAAAGGAAGGTTCTACTTTTATAATTATTATTCCAAATGAGAAATTCAATGAATTCAATAAGTAGCTATCATGAAAAATAAAATACTCTTTGTAGAAGACCAGGAGGATTTGGGAAATGTGGTGAAACAATACCTGGAAATTTCAGAATATGAGGTCACATGGTGTACCAATGGTTCCCAGGCATTTAAAATATTTAAGGCATATACCAATAAATTTGATTTACTGATAATAGACATTCAATTACCAGGAATGAACGGCTTTGAACTCGCAGAGCATATTAAGAAAGAAAATGATAATATTCCCTTTCTTTTTCTGACTGCAAGAAATGAAAAAAAAGACAGGCTTCATGGCTTAAAAATAGGCGCTGATGATTACATCACCAAACCGTTCGATATTGATGAGCTGGTACTCAGGATAAAAAATATTATCAAGCGTAACAACCACCATTCTCTAACCGATAAAGAATCAATTACTACTGATATTAAAATGGGCGACATTACGCTGCACAAAGAATTATTGAAGTTTTCTATCAATGAAGAACCGGCCATCTCACTCACTCTAAGAGAAGCAGAGCTACTCGAGTATTTGTTCCAAAATCAAAATCGTGTGTTGAAGAGGGAAGAAATTCTGATACAGCTTTGGCATGAAAATGATTACTTCCTCGGGCGCAGCTTAGATGTTTTTATTTCACGTTTACGAAAATTGCTGCTGCCGTCAAAATCAATAACCATCGACAATGTGTATGGTGTGGGTTTTATTTTTAATGTAAAAAATTAATGTTTTCTTTTTCTAAGAATAGTTTATAGTAAATCAATAAATAACGTTGATTGTTATTTTAACCATGGAGTCAGCAATTCAATAAACCGACTTTGTACCGCCTTTTTAAAGGCAACACGGCAGAAATAAAAATTTCTGCACTTGACATTTTGCATCAAAATACAGGCCTTATAAATTATGGGTTTAATAACTCAATTACACAGGGAACGTCAAACACATTACAGCATTATTTTATGTTGACGTTATCCTGGTTTCCAAGAAAGTTTGGCAAATAATAAAATGGGAAAAGCATTAACCAGGAATAATTTTTCCTCATTATAAGAAGGGTATTACGTTAATTTCAAGTTTACTGAAGATGACTTTGTCGTTTTAGTTTTATGCACTAATTCAACCTACTATTTTAATTCAACATTTGCCTCCACTTTATCGAGCGTGCCTTTGCTAAAATTTGTAAGCTATGAACCTGTCCGAATACCAGGGATTATTATGAGATGAAATGCATTGTCCGAACCTGCCAACAATGGTGGAAAAGAAAATCAGAATTTATTTTACCAGTATTTCAGCAAGTTTTTTTTCAAGAAATATACCGCTCAAATCTTTTGCAATAATTTTTCCTTCAGGGTCAATCAAAAAATTAGCAGGTATGGCTTGAATGTCATACTTCGTTGCAGCAGCATTATCCCATTGTTTTAAATCCGAAACATGAGTCCATGTAAGCCCATCTTTATGTATAGCGTTAAGCCAACTTTCTTTCCCATTCGCGCCATCTAAAGAAACACTAATTATAGTAAAATTTTTATTCTTATACTTATTAAATGCGGCTACTAAAATTGGATTTGCTGCACGGCAAGGCGCACACCAACTCGCCCAAAAATCAAGCAATACATATTTACCCCGAAAATCTTTTAGCGAAACAAGCATGCCTGAAGTATCCGGCTGTGTAAATTCAATTGCTGGTTTGCCAATACGCTTGTCATATTTTTTTTCGTTAATGAAAGCGGTCACGTATTTGCCAGGCACATTGTTTTTTGCAGTTGCAGATAAGTTTTTCATCTCCTTTTCCAGTTCATCAGGGCTTAGATATAAATGCCTTTCATATAGTACAAAAGAACTAATTGGTGATGTTTTATGTTGATGTACCCATTGCGTATCTAAAATGGTTCCTAATGAATCAACTTTTTTTAAAGCAGGCTGAAGGACAGTTAAACCTGCGGTATCCTGATTACGGTATAATTCAAACCATTTAGTATATACAGAATTTGCTTCTTTCGAAAACCTGTATTTTGTAGCAAGTGTAATCCATGCTTTGTAATCTTCTAATGATTTTGGGCCTGTGGACTCTGCATCTTCAAAAGATGAATCCTGACCTGTAATTAGTATATTTCCTTTATCCAAATAAAGCCGGGTGATAACATTTGGATCATCGTTAATTCTTTCCATTCTTATCATGTATTCGTTGCCTTCGCCGACAGGTATTGGAATTTTAAAAATAAATCCCCCCGTTGTTGTCTTCACAGAATCTGTTTTATTTGTACCACCCTCTTCCTGATAGTATACCCATCTGCCGGATTG
>JBDTJV010000419.1:0-5100 GCA_039935675.1 Ginsengibacter sp.
CCGTTGAGTTTCATCAGCAATGCTTTGCATCCTTCGATTGGAGATATTCCTAAAAATATTTTCCTGCTAACAGCAGATGCCTATGGAATTTTACCACCAGTTAGTAAATTAACTCCGGGTCAGGCGATGTACCAATTTATGAGTGGCTACACAGCAAAAATTGCGGGAACCGAAGAAGGAATCAATGAGCCCAAACCAGTATTCAGTGCTTGTTTTGCATCTCCGTTCATTCCTTTGCATCCATCAAAATATGCGGAGATGTTTGGTAAAAGAATGAAAGATCACCATGTCAGTGTATGGATGGTCAACACTGGTTGGAGCGGTGGCCCTTATGGAGTAGGAAAACGTATGAAATTAGATTATACCCGTGCAATGATCAGCGCTGCACTTAATGGAAAACTGGAAGCAGTAGAATATGAAAAACACCCCGTATTTGGAATGATGATGCCGAAGAAATGTCCCGGCGTCCCTTCAAATATTTTGAATCCTCGAAATACCTGGAAAGATAAAAATGATTATGACAAAAAAGCGAAAGAGTTGGCACAAAAATTCACTGAGAATTTTAAAAAATTTACCGGTCATTTAACAGAAGAAATATTGGAAGGCTCGCCATCAATCAATTAAGCTTATTTAATTAAAATACTTTGAAAGAGGTAAAATAGTAATTCTCTCTATTTGTCGTTCTACTGTCTTATTTTTTTTCAAATCAAAATAATAAACCCTATTTTATGTTCGAATAAAATGTTATAAAGGGATCTTTCTTAAAAGGTTTTATTCAAAAACAAAAAGTCACTTTTTTAACGCCTCACTTCCACGAAAACAGGATTAGCTAAATAAATATTGCACCTCTTCTTCTGTCAGGGATTTCACAAAGCCATTATCAGCAGATACAAGATCCTCTGAAAGCTTTTTCTTCTTTTGTTGAAGGCTGATGATTTTTTCTTCAATAGTATCTTTACAAATCATCTTATATGCAAACACATTTTTTGTTTGTCCAATGCGATGTGTACGATCGATCGCCTGCTCCTGCACAGCGTTATTCCACCACGGATCAAATAGAAATACGTAGTCCGCAGCAGTGAGCGTAAGCCCTGTATTTCCTGCTTTGAGGCTTATCAGGAACAAATGAACATTGTTATCTTCCTTCTGAAATTGTTTTACCCTCTCAGATCTTTTATCGGGCGGCGTTTGCCCATCAAAATGATAATAAGCGATTCCCCTTTTTTGACATTCATCTTCCAGCAAATGCAGCATTTGGGCGAATTGGGAAAACACAATTGCTTTATGTTTGCCCAGGATATTATCAAGCTCCTCCATTAATACCTCTGTCTTGACAGATTCACTACATCTGCTGAATTCTTCATCTTTAAGTAGTAATGGAGAACTGCATACCTGTCTCAATTTCGTCATCGCCTGCAAAATAGAGAGTTTGCTTTTCGCCAGGCCCTTACTTTTTATTTCTAAAAAAAGATTGCTGCGCGTGCTGCCTAAAATTTCTTCATAAACAATTCTTTGTAATTTATTCATCGTACACCATAAAATCGTTTCCGTTTTTTCAGGAAGATCTTTAGCCACCTGCTCTTTTGTGCGCCGTAGGATAAAAGGAGCAGTAAGTTTTTTTAACGTTGCAATTTTTTCTTCATCCTGTAAATTATCTATTGGATTGGCATATTCTCTTTTGAAAAATTCGCGGCTGCCAAATAATCCGGGAACAACAAAATGAAGCTGAGAAAATAGGTCAAAGGTATTATTGATAACAGGAGTTCCACTCAACGCCATTCTAAAACGGGCGTTTATTCTCATGACTGCCTGGGAAATTTGAGCTGAAGGGTTTTTGATGTTGTGGCTTTCATCAAGCACAGCAATACTGTACCGCTGTCTGCTGATAATCTCCACATCATTTCGCATTGTGTTGTAGGTCGTTATAATTATGCCTGCATCAGAAGTTAATTGATCTTCCTGCCTGTCTGCTCCATGATATACAATTGTTTTTAGGGATGGCGCAAATTTTTCAAGCTCTTCTTTCCAGTTATAGATCAATGAAGCAGGGCAAATAATAATGTTTTTTGATTGAGGATATTGATTCATGGAATATACAATCGCCGAAATAGCCTGGATAGTTTTCCCCAGTCCCATATCATCTGCAAGGCAAGCACCAGCACCTATTTCCTGCAAAAGCAGCAACCATTCATATCCTTTTTGTTGATAAGGCCGAAGAGAAGCATTCAGTCCGGTTGCCAACGGATATATTTCTTTATCATCCTTCTGCCATCGCTGCCATTTCTCCCACCATTCTTTTTGTAGAGCATCCTTCAGCGCTGGTTTTTCGCCCGGCTTTTCGTGCTCGCTTACTGCCATCCATCGCAGCACTTCTATTTCGTTTTTATTTATTTTTCCGTGCTTTAAAATGGATGCATACCGGCTGGTCCAGTTTTCGTCAAGTATTGCCAGAGAGCCATCCTTCAGCATTACTGCTTTTTGTCCGGCAAGCAATATTTTTTGCAATTCATTCAATGAAATAATTTCTTCTCCAAAAGACACCTCCATTTCAAATATGATCAAATTGTCATTCTGCTCTTTGGTAACCATTTCTGTTTTTGGCAGATGTGGTGAATATCGAAAATTAGCCAACATATCCATTCCCAACAACTCAATATTCATTCTTAAAAATTGCTGATATGCCTTGAAAAACCATTGTCCTTTAATGGCATCCGCAAAGGAAAGATAAAAAAATCCATTGCGTTGGTTGGCAAAGTTCTTATGAAGCGAAACCAACGTTTTTATAAAATCTGCTTCAATCTCTTTGTTCCTTTTGATGGAATAAAACATTCCATTCTGTAACTTTCTTGTGTCATCATTAAAGGATCCGTCAATTAAAAATCCATCGTAAACCCACTGCGGTGTAAGCATCAAAAAGCTGTTACTTAATTCACTAAGCAACACCCGGCAAACAGGCAGGGCATCAATTTCAATTTCAGGAATATGCTGATTTCTTTTTACCGGGTAATCACTTTCAACATGTGATAAAATATGCTTTGCAAATTCTTCAGCACTTTTACCATAAAGGGAAATATCCAGGCTTTCTATCTTTTCCAGCGTTTGATAATCTTTATGAGATAAAATGAATAATTCATTTTTGGCTGAAAGAAGAAAATGATTTCGCGTAAAACTTTCAAGAGGATAAGATGTTTCAGAAAAATTAATATAAGTTTTCAATTGCAAAACGCCATTCGTTTTTATCACTTCAAAAGAAAGCGCGGGTTTTAAATCGCTAAAGCAGCAAGGTGAAGTAAGCAAAGTGTTTTTGCCAGGTTGTTCTTTTTTATAATACCATTTTACCTCGTGGAAATACGGCCTTAATTCTTCAAATATTTTATGCCAGTGCTTTATAAAAGCTTTGGAATAAAAAGTATCATGATCAATTCCTGCACTACGCCGGGAAAAGTTCGTTTCTAAATTGAAGGACAATTCTTCTAATTCTTCGATACAACACTTCATTAATGATCCCTTGAAAAAGGGAGAATAATTTTTAAATGTTTTATTTATTAGATTCCTTTTTAGTTCAGTTGTTTCGTAATTGACTGATTTGCCTTTTTTAATAATATTGATGAAGCTGATCACAGCAGTTCCCCCAGTAATTAGGGAAGGGGTTAAAAGTAAAGCAGGAATATTTTTATTCATGATACAAAATAAGCCGTGTTGAAGTTTGCAAAAATAAAACAATGGATCATTAACTAATTACCATTTTAGCATTTAACACATCGATATTTTAAAAAATAATCCATTTGAAAATATTGGTATTGCTTGATATTTGAGCGTTTACAATTGAGGGTCGGTATCTCTACTAACTATCATTGGTAATGCAACATTTCGAATCCTCCTTTTTTTATACAAAAATGGAAAAAATCATTACTTTCAATAAAAATCGATATGAAATATCAGGGAGATTATTAAGAACCCTGATTAAGAATAATAGCTATTTCTGCATTCACTTTTTACATTTCCAGCTGGTAAGCGAATTTCTCTTCACCGCTCTAAATCACTCATTTACCGAATAGCTATGGATTTAAAAAAAAATTCACTTTACTTTTGCCACTCTATAAAAAAAAATTACAGGAATTACAATTCTTTTTCTTATTGAAATAATGGTGAATGAATCCGAAAGAAAAAACACAAAAGCAAAAAAAACCAAATATTTTCCATATCCTGAAACCCTATTCAGGAATGATAAGCGCGCTATTATTCTTTGCTTTATTAAGTAATGCACTGAATCTTGTTATTCCAAAGATTGTTCAATTCGGCATTGATGATTTCTCCAAAGGAACTTTCAGCATGCAAAAGATCGTCACCTGGTTTGTCAATGCGGCTGTCTTGATTTTTATTTTCTCCTATATTCAAAGCATCATTCAGACTTTTGCATCCGAAAAAGTAGCACGCGATATGCGTAAAAAACTGGCTTCAAAAATTTCGCAACAGGATTATGTGTATATACAGGAAAGCACACCAGGAAAACTTCTTACCAATCTTACTTCCGATGTAGACGCTATAAAAATGTTTGTGGCCCAGGCAATTGTTTCTATAGTTTCATCTTTAATCCTAATCATCGGCGCCAGTATTTTATTATTGAATATCAATTGGAGATTGGGCCTGTTGGTTTTACTAATTATTCCAATCATCGCAACTACTTTTTTTCTTATTTTTAAAAAAGTAAAAACTTTATTTAAAAAAACACAAGAAGTTATCGATTGGCTAAATAAAGTAATCAATGAAAGTATTCTCGGAGCTGCTTTGATCCGCGTTCTCAATGCACAATTTACAGAGTACAATAAATTCATAGATGCCAGCGGTGAAGCAAAAAATTTGGGCCTTTCTATTTTGCGATTATTTGCGACGCTAATTCCCATTATCGTGTTGACATCCAACCTGGCGCGACTTACCGTTTTAGGTTTAGGTGGCCATTTCGTGATTCTTGGCAGCATGACTTTAGGTGAATTTGCTGCATTCAATAGCTATATCGCCATTTTAATTTTCCCAATCATTATGATTGGTTTTATGAGCAATGTTATCGCCCGTGCTTCCGCCTCATACCAGCGTATCCAT
>JBDTJV010000420.1:0-4411 GCA_039935675.1 Ginsengibacter sp.
TAATCGGATCCCGGCATAATTTTCTTTAAAGACCGCATCGCCAAATTTCCATGACCTACTTCGCGGCGGCCAACACCACGCATCATTTTTACTTCACCGGTAGAAAAAGGAGGGAAATTATAGTGCAAAATAAATTTAGAATAATTACTGGTAGCAGCACTTTCAACCAAAAGTTCATCAAGCGGCGTACCCAAAGTTACCGTGGTTAAAGATTGTGTTTCCCCGCGGGTAAATAATGCTGAACCATGAGGTGCAGGCAAAAAACTTACTTCCATAGTGAGCGGCCTGATTTCTTCCAATCCGCGTCCATCAAGGCGTTTACGATCCTTTAAGATCATATCGCGTACTACATTATATTGTAATTCTCCGAAATAATGTTTTATAAGACCATTATCCTGATCGGGTAGTTCTTCGCCGAGATGAGCTTTTGTGTCTTCCAGCAACTGATCAAAAGCTTCTTGCCTTTCGTTCTTGGAAGTTCCTTTCGCAGAAATCTCGTACATTTTATCTTTTGCAAAAGATGTGATCTTTGCATCAAGTTCCTCGTTACGGTAGGGTTTTGTATAATCGCGTTTTGGTTTTGCACCCGATTTTTCTCTCAATTCCTGCTGAGCTTTTACCTGTATCTTTATTGCATTATGCGCAATCTCAATGGCTTTCACGAGGTCATCTTCCTGGCACTCTTTCCCCTCGCCTTCTACCATCATGATATTTTTATCAGTAGCGGCGATCAGGAATTCAAGGTCGGCCTCTGCTAACTGGCTGCGAGTGGGATTTACAACAAATTCACCATTTACCTTCCCTACCCTTACTTCTGAAATAATTTCCTGGATGGGAATATCAGAAACGGCAAGTGCTGCAGAAGCAGCAAGACAAGCCATTGCATCTGGCATTACTTCTGAATCACTTGAAATAAGCGAAACCAAGACCTGCACATCACATAAATAATCATCCGGAAATAATGGCCTTAGCGCACGATCAATCAATCTTGAAGTTAATATTTCATAATCATTTAATCTCGCTTCTCTTTTGAAAAATGATCCGGGAATTCTTCCTGCTGAAGCAAATTTTTCCTGGTAATCAACAATTAACGGGAAGAAAGACTGTCCTTCTTTTGGTTCATGATTGGCAACCACAGTAGCCAGGATAATACAATTACCTAAACGCACAGTAACTGCCCCATCCGCCTGCCGCGCCAGCTTACCAGTTTCAATAGTAATCATTCGGCCATCACCAATATCAAAAGTCACATTTATGGGATTCGGAGTGTTCATCTTGTTACTTGTTATTTAATTAGTTTATAAAAAAAATATTCCCAACCGTATTATTCAGTTGGGAATGCTAAATATTATTTAATAAGAATATATTATTTACGGAGTCCTAACTTTTCTATCAATGAACGGTAGCCGGTTAAATTATGTTTACTAAGGTAGGCAAGCAGACTTTTTCTTTTCCCAACCATTTGCATCAAACCACGTTGGGTACTGAAGTCCTTTTTATTTGTGCCTAAATGTTTGGAAATATGATTGATTTTTTCGGTTAATATCGCGACCTGGGCTTCAATTGAGCCTGTATTTTTTTCATTTCCACCAAATTCTGAAAAGTACTTTGCTTTGCTTTCTGAAGTTAAATAAGACATTTTATTTGAAATAATTTTAATAATTGGCTGCAAATGTACTATTTATTTTCATTTATAAATAATGCCAAGAGCTAATTTTTCAAAAATTTTATTTTTTTTCTTCGTACGCCGTTTCTGTTGGTTTCGGCTTCATTGATGAAAGATTTAAAGCGTAAAGCGCAATAAATATCAGACCAAAAAAAGTACTGAAAGAGGAGGCGCCTACGGCAATCAAATCGTTTCCAAATAAATAAAAAGGTACGATCAGCCCGATGATAATGCCGAGAATATACAAATAAAAGCCTTTCCTATTTAAACGCCACATCAAAATAGCACCCGTAAGTGTAAAGAATGCAGCGAGCAATCTTCCAATAGCTCCTTTACGGATATTTTCTTTTGTTAACATTTTGGCAATAGATGCTTTTATTTTTTGGGGGAAAACACTATTTGAATGCTGATTTTCTAAAGCGGTTGAATCGACTCTGATTGAGTCATTGATCGATACCGATTTTTCTGTCCTTATAACAAATGTTTTACCCGCCATAGAATACGACCATATACTATTGACGATTGACCATCCGCTACCAATAAAAGTCAGGATACATAACCAGGTAAGAAAAGAGGGACGCGAAGGCAGCAAAGGCTCAAAATCATCAAAATTATTTCTCATTATAATTTAAATCAAATGCAATAATACAGATAAATAAAATCAGGTATTTATTTTTCTTTTTCTAAAATATACGGGAATAGCTCCCACAAGTACAAATACAATTCCTACAAAGCAAACGCCAGTCCATCCACTGAAGTTCCACGCAATACTTCCTACTGAAGAACCAATAGTTCCTCCAATGAAAAAGAAGGTCATATATATAGTATTGAGCCTGGTTCTTGCCTCCGGTAATAGGGCATAGTTTCTTGAAAGATTAGGAATATGGGTGGATTGCAGACCCATATCGATTAATATAATTCCGGCAATAACCAGCACTATTCCCATTGTGCCTTCTAACAAAATAAAATAACCAATGAGCATCATAATAATTCCATATTTCATCGGTTTAAATGGCCCATACTTATCACTTATACGCCCAATAAATGGAGAAATAAGTGCTCCTCCGGCTCCAATGATTCCAAACAAACCAATAACGGTAAGTGAATATTGAAAGGGCCGTTTTTCTAGAAAAAAGGCCATCGTGGACCAAAATGCAGAAATTGCCCCAAAAAGACTGGCACCGATAAGCGCACTTTCACGAATAACCGGCTGTTCCTTAAAAAGCTGAAAAAGGGATTTCATGAGTTCCTTATAACTTCCTTTAAATGCAGGCTCCTCTCCCGGGATCATTTTATAAACCAAAATGGTAAGTAATACCATGAAAATACTACTGGTGAAATAAACAGTTTGCCAACCAAAATATTCGGCGACGAAGCCACTTAAAGATCTTGACAATAAAATTCCTGTGAGTAATCCCCCGAGAATTGTTCCTAAAACTTTACCCCGTTCTTCGTCGTCGGCAAGATGCACTGCAAGTGGAATAAAAACCTGGCAGGCAGTGCTCATAATCCCGACACAAATACTTGCTATATACAACCACTGCATGCTAGGCGAAAAAGCTACGCCCAAAAGAGCAACTCCTGAAAGCAAGATCATCCAAATTAAAAGACGGCGCCGCGGAACCATATCTCCAAGTGGAACTATAAAAAAAAGTCCGATCCCATAACCTACCTGCGAACAAATATTTACAAATGAAGCTGATTCTTCACTGACATGAAAAGCCCTCGAAAGCGCTCCAAGAAGGGGTTGGCAATAATAAAGGTTAGCCACCACTACTCCGCAACCAATAGTTATCAGATATTTAAGCCTGGGAGTTAAATTCGACTGTCCTTCCTGCAACATATTTAGATTTACCTTGAGAAATAAGAAATTAAAAAATGGAGCTATTTATTGGTTTACTGTCTTCTTTGTCCTTAATGCATAAATTTTTCTATCCCGGCAGCTGGCGTCCACCCATAACGAGGTTCAAAATAATTCCAGAGTACAGAAGATACGTCTCTCGCCAATTGCCACGCTTCATTGTCAGGTACCCAGCGCTGGTCCTTGTTATTTTTTGTGGCAATATAAAAAACGTAATCACCATGAGGAGCATTAACCAATAATGCCTCCGAACGGGATCCATCAACCATACCTTGTTTTGAAGCGACCTGGATATAAGGCGGAATTTGAGACAGCGCGTATTCATCCCAAAAGGCTTTGGTAAGCTGTCTGTACATCATTTCACTTGATGCCTTACTTACTGCTTTTCCTTGCCTGATCATTACCATCAAATTGGCCATTTCCCTGGGAGTTGTTTGTCCCCAGCCATATTCTTTGTTTTCGGAATCCCGGCCGGGCGTCCTCGCATTTAGACGGGTGTAAATAAAACGGTGATCTGCCAGCCATGAATTAATGGTAACTCCCCCGCCTGCAAGTTTTTCACACCAAATAGCAGCAGTATTGTCACTATGAGCCAGCATCAGGCTTACCGCTGTTTTCAAATCAGTTTTCGTACTATCTTTAAAAAACTGCATTAATCCAGAGCCGCCATGGGCCATACTATCCCGGTAAACTAAAGGTTCATGAAAAGTAAAAGCGCCTTGCTCAATTTTATTAAAAACGCCAATAAGAATCGGCACTTTAACAATGCTTGCGGTCGGGAAGATAGTATCGGCATTGATAGCCACTTCCTTCCCGGTTTTTAGATTACGAACATATATACCTGCGGTACCATGAAAAGAATCCAATAGTGGTTTTAATTGCTT
>JBDTJV010000421.1:0-18559 GCA_039935675.1 Ginsengibacter sp.
CTAGGATCTCCCTCTATTTTCCCATTTATCAAGTCAGCGATCTGTTGAGCTGTAAACTGCATCGGCCATTCGTTTTTTTAAAATTAAATTAAAATTAAATTATATTGTTAGTTCTATATTGATAAAACAAATGTAAAATTTTTTTACCGTGCCGAATAAACTTTGATTGATGAGCGGATTATCCACTTCTGAAATGTCTTTTACGTCTCCATTTTTGAAAAGGATATTGATATGTTCCACTTTATCATCATACGTTTTTATTTTACTTTCCCCGGTAAAAGCAAGGTAATTCGCTTCTTCCCTGTTTAGTTGCAAATATTTCATGGCAATATCTGTTTTTTCCTCCAGCAATGTTTGACTAATGGGATGAGCGGAATACTTTACTTTCAATAAATGCCGGTTAATAATTCCTTTGCAAAGAGTTGATAATATTATATCGGGATGATCTGCCCACATTTTAATGGAAAACAATACATCGTAATCGTCAATCCTGCAAAAATTCTCCAAAAATTCTTCTGAATCTTTACCTTTTCCTTTAAAATCTTCTTTTAAAAAAAGATTTAAAAAACCGGATGGAGAAATGGCATTAATTTCCCTGGCCCGTTTCACAATCTTTACCAGCATTTTTTCGGCACATAAAACCGTTTTATGCAAATAAACCTGCCAATACATAAACCTTCGCGACACCAAAAACTTTTCGATGGAATGGATCCCTTTTTCTTCTACCATTAATTCTCCCTCGTGCACCGTAAGCATTTTAATGATCCGGTCGTAACCAATAACACCCTCCGTAACACCCGTAAAAAAACTATCGCGAATCAAATAATCCATTCTATCTACGTCCAACTGGCCGCTTACCAACTGGTGAAGAAATTTTTTAGGATAATTGCCGGTAAAAATCTCTATTGCCATTTGTAATTTGCCTTCAAATTCTTTATTCATTCGCTTCATCAGCATCAATGAGATCTCTTCATGACTGTAATCCCTGACGAGAACATTCTCTAATGCATGGGAATACGGTCCATGGCCAATATCGTGCAGAAGTACTGCAATTTTTGTCGCCTGTTCTTCTTCTGCTGTTATTAGCACGCCCTTACCTCTTAATTCATGCAAGGCATTGCACATTAAATGATAAGCCCCAAGCGAGTGGTGCAATCTTGTATGAACCGCTCCGGGATAAACCAATTGGGCGAAAGCCATCTGGTGGATACGGCGAAGACGCTGGTAATATGGATGAGAAATAAGCTGCGAAATTAACTCATCATCAATAGTGATAAAGCCAAAAACCGGGTCATTTATTATTTTTCTAAAAGGCATCTCTTCAGAATTGTTAAAAAGCTTTGCTACTGCTGCAAAGATAATTTTTGGAAAGGGAATAATTTATATTTGTGCACATCCAAAGAAGTAAGTAAAAATGTTCGCCTCCTGTTTTGGAGAGTAATAAATCAAATTCAATGGCTACAGCAAAAATTTTATGGGTAGATGACGAGATGGAAAGTTTAAAATCTCAAAAAATGTTTCTTGAACATAAAGGTTACGATGTAAAATCACTCAGCAACGGGCATGATGCGATCGATTACGTGAAAGAAAATATTGTAGATGTAGTACTTCTCGATGAAAGCATGCCGGGAATTTCCGGGTTGGAAACTTTGCAGAAGATTAAAGAAATTAATTCCCAGATTCCTATCGTTTTAATTACTAAAAACGAAACAGAAAACCTGATGGACGAGGCCATCGGTTCGCAAATAACTGATTATTTAATAAAGCCTGTAAATCCAAACCAGGTTTGGCTTTCGCTGAAAAAGATCATCGATAATAAAAGATTGGTGGCCGAAAAAACTACTTCTTCTTATCAACAACAATTTCGCGATCTGTTTATGGCGCTGAATGACAATCCTGATTTTAATGGCTGGATGGATATTTATAAAAAATTAGTGTATTGGGAACTTGAAATGAAAAAAAGTGACAGCCCGGAAATGCGTGAAATTTTTCAATCTCAAAAAAATGAGGCCAATCTTGAATTTTTCAAATACGTTTCAAAAAATTATTCTAAATGGGTTACCAATCCTGCGGCAGATGCTCCAATAATGAGCAATACTTTGATGAAATTTAAAGTGTTTCCTCATGTAGAAAAAGGCATACCCACATTTTTTATTTTGATTGATAATTTAAGGTTTGATCAATGGAAAACAGTGCAGCCCTTATTTGCAGAAAACTTTCGCATCCAGGAAGAAGAAACTTTTTATTCTATTTTGCCCACAGCTACCCAATATAGCCGTAACGCTATTTTTGCAGGATTGCTTCCGATAGAAATTGAAAAACAATTTCCTATTGAATGGAAAAATGATGACGAAGAAGGTGGTAAAAATTTGTTTGAAGAAAAGTTTTTCCAGGCACAATTAAAAAGGCTTCGCAAAGATGATCTCAAATATTCTTATACTAAAATTACCAATCACCAGGATGCGCAAAAACTGGTAGATAATATTCACAATTTTCTAAACAATGATATCAATATTATTGTATACAATTTTGTGGATATGCTTAGCCATGCGAGGACCGAAATGGAAGTGTTGAAGGAGCTGGCAGCAGACGAAGTAAGCTACAGAAGTCTTACGGCATCATGGTTTGAACATTCTCCGCTGCACCAGGCATTAAAAAAGATCGCTGACAAAAAAATCAACCTCATCGTAGCCACAGATCATGGAAGCGTAAGAGTAAACACTCCCCAAAAAGTAGTGGGCGATAAACAAACTACTGCGAATCTTAGGTACAAACATGGTCGCAATTTAAATTATGAGCCAAAAGAAGTTTTGGCCTTTCGGGACCCGCGCCAGGCCGGTTTGCCCGTTCCAAATGTAAATTCTTCCTTCATTTTTGCAAAACAGGATGGATATTTATGTTATCCAAATAACTATAATCATTTTGCCAATTATTACCGGAATACCTTTCAGCACGGAGGTGTAAGCCTTGAAGAAATGATTATTCCTATAATCAGGATGACCAGTAAAGTAAATGAGTAAGGCCTCCCTGCCCTTCAAAGGAGGGTTCAAAGAATAGAAATTCTAATTATTTGTTAGTTTACTATAAATTTCATCTTAGTGGGCTTAAAAGCTGGAAGGAATTTTTAATGAAAATAAGAATCCGGATTATTTATTCGTTTACTAGCCTCATTTCAACACTCTTCCTTCTGGAGAAGGACGCGCTTTATTCAACTTCTTATCAAGATCTAAATAAATAGAAATCCATATTATTTATCGGTTTACTATAATTTTATTTTGAATTGTTAATTGCCGCGATTCTGGCTACATATTTCCCCAGAACATCAAACTCAAGATTTACCGAATCCTTTTCTTTTAAGGTTTTAAAATTTGTATGGGAAAAGGTATAGGGAATAATAGCAACGGTGAAATGATCACTGGTTACATCAAAGGCGGTAAGACTAACGCCATTTACACAAATAGACCCCTTTTCAATAATCAAAGAAGCAAATTTTTTATCAAATTCAAAGGTAAATTCAACGCTTCCTTCTTTATTTATTTTTTTTGTGCAAATTCCGGTGGTATCTACATGTCCTTGCACTATATGACCATCCAGCCGGTCATTTAATTTCATTGATTGTTCAAGATTTATCAAATCATTAATTTCCCAGGTTCCTGCATTGGTTTTGCTAAGCGTTTCATCTATAGCCGATACGCGGTAAATGTCATTTTCAATTTCTTCAATAGTAAGGCAAACCCCGTTATGGCTTATACTTTCATCAATATTTAACTCAGCTGTCAAAGAACTTTTTATATAAAAAATACGGTTAGAACCACTACCACGAATTTCTTTTATTTCTCCAACATCTTTTATAATACCCGTAAACATCTTTTCGTTTTTTTTATTTTAAGAAAATTAGTATTTTTTATTTGTCAACAATTTTGAATTTTTACTATCTTTGCACTCCTTTTAAAAAAAACAGTATAATTTTATGTTGATAATTGATTCTAAAGATTGCGAAAATATCGATAAAGCGCTTAAAAAGTATAAGAAAAAGTTTGAAAAAAGCCGCACTTTATTAGAGCTTCGCGACCGCCAGTCTTTCACAAAACCATCAGTAAGAAGACGTGGTGAAGTATTGAAAGCAGTTTACAAGCAGCAAATTGCGAGTGGCAAAATCGAGATTTAAATAAAATTACCTTTATTTATATATTATTTCCGGTTAGTTTAAGTTAGTAACTTTACACTCACCGGATTTTTTTATGCCTGCAAATGAAACATATCCTATCAATGGATTTCTAAATTACCTGGCCTTTGAAAAAAGGTATTCTTCAAATACGATTCTTTCTTACCAAAATGACCTTTCCGCTTTTTTTGAATATTTATTCATTGAATACCAGGTTTCTGATCTTAAAGAGATAACTCCTTCCATCATTCGCACCTGGCTGGCTTCTTTAAAAGAAAATAAGATTTCTTCCAAAACTATTAACCGGAAAATTTCTTCTCTAAAATCATTTTTTAAGTACAAGCTTAGATTAAAAGAAATTAAGGTGAGCCCGGTTTCCACTATTTCATCATTAAAAATTAGCCGCAGGCTTCCTTCTTTTATTGAACAAAATGATCTCAATACGTTATTAAAAAACGATTTTTTTCCTGCTACTTTTGAAGGGAAAACTGATTTTTTAATATTTGAAATATTGTACCAGTCAGGAATCAGGCGAAATGAACTGATCAATTTAAAAGAAAAAGATATTGACGGTTCTTTGGGTACAATCAAGGTATTAGGAAAAGGAAATAAAGAAAGGCTGATCCCGGTAAATAATGGATTGTTAAAATCGATTGACGAATATATAGCTGAAAAAAGAAAAATCTTTGGTCAATTGCCTGAAAATTTTCTTTTGGTAAACAAAGGAAAAAAACTATACCCAAAATATGTTTATAATGTCGTGAGAACGAATCTGGCCAAGGTTTCGACCAATCAAAGGAAAAGTCCACACATTTTACGACATAGTTTTGCAACGCATCTTACCAATAATGGAGCAGAAATAAATGCAGTGAAAGAATTATTGGGCCACAGCAGCCTTGCTTCTACTCAAATTTATACTCACAATACGATCGAAAAATTAAAGGAGGTTTACAAACAAGCTCATCCAAAAAGTTAGTTCAGACTTTAAATCCGTTACATTTTTTTTGCTATCTCTCTGCTCATCTCCCCTTCGACCTCCATATTTTTATAATTGCTTCTATAACGCATTATCTTATCATCTATTTCCATAATACTTATATCAAGTGAGTCACCTATGGTAAATGAGGTGTAGCCACGTTTTGAGGTTTTGGTAAAAATCATTTGGTATTCACAATTATTTATCCATTTGTTCCTGTATTCAAACCAATCTTTGCCTATGTATTCTGTCGTTTTTTCCAAAGTTCTTTCCACCACGACGTTTGTATCTTTATAGGAGTAAAACCATTTACCGCTAAAATACTTTTTACATTGATTGTTAGGGGAATAAATACCCTGAGGAACGACAGCAGTATTTTCATCAGGAATATTTGTAATTAAAGGAGGAGCAGTTTTACTATTTGAAGAAGCCGTATCCAAAACTACCAATCCATTGAGAAGCTCTTCTGCATTTTTTTTATCCGCCTCTTTAAGGTTATTATATCCAAAGGCTAAATATTGTAAAGTGGATTCCTCGTCTGAATAATAGTAGCCATAAAAAAAAGCTTTCATTCCTGAGACAGTGCCTTGTGCCAACATGTAAAGCACTTTCAAACCGTTTACTGTTCTATATTCATTGTGCAAGACCTGGAAATCAGGAGAGACCTGCAAAGCGTTTTTAATAGCGATTGCTTTTAATGATTCAAGCGATAGGCCAATTTTTTCTGTAATAATTACCGCTTGCATGGTTTGATCTTTCAGTTCCAACTGGTACTCTCCATCCGAATTTGCCGGTTTATAAAATTTCCATTTCTTGCTATCAAGCCAAAATCCAGTATGAATTCTGTTACTTTTTAATAAAAAGGTGGCTGATTTATCACGCGCAAATGGATTAGGGTTTGTTTCAATTGGTTTTTCTTCATTGGCAGCAGGATTGGCATATTTCCAGGTACCATTATCATATAAGATAACCTCATCACCCGTATCTGTAACTGCTTTTTTTTGTGCAAAAGATGATTCAAGGAAAAAAAATAAACAGAGTGCCAATAAGAATGCAGTTCCCCTAAAAGTTAGTTTCATTTCAAAAAATTAATGTGATCAGGACACAAACTTAAAAAAAACTTTCAATGATTCAAATGGTAGTATTAATTATTTGAGTTTTTAAAATAACGCTTTTCGATTGCGATTTTATTTCATTTGGCCTATATTTTAACAATGGAAATTATTAAAAAAATTGATTTTGAGAAATGGGGTGATAACTGTACTTTTATTCCGGTAAAAATAATTTTTAACCTCAAAAATTGTTACCATGCACCTCTGGGGTTCCTACCCATTCATTTATTTTTCACTCAATAAATATACGACTACTATGAACGTTAACATTCAAACTATGCATTTTGATGCAGATTCTAAATTGGTTGATTTCATCGAGAAAAAAGTGTCAAAGCTCAGCCAGTTTCACGAACGAATAACCAAAGTGGATGTGTTTCTAAAACTTGATAATGTGGCTCATAATATCAAGGACAAAATCGCTGAAATAAAAGTGCATGTGCCGAAGCATGATTTTTTTGTAAAGCATTCTTCCAAGTCCTTCGAAGAAAGCTTTGATTTTGCACTGGACTCAGTCATAACGCAGATAAAAAGAAAAAAAGATAAGATCATTGCATGAACGTAATATTTGACAAAAAAGCCTCTGTTTTATTTTACAGAGGCTTTTTTTTGTACCATTGTTATTGTTTCAAAAATTTGTCCTTTTATTTGCAATAAATTTTTCTATTCAAAATTTTTCCATTAAACATTTTCCGTTACCTTTGCCTTCCAAAAAAAATAACCTTTCAGGAAATTTTGTGGAAAGTTCATTTTAAGATGGTATTTAGGTCAATGCCAGTGTAGCTCAGTTGGCCAGAGCAGCTGATTTGTAATCAGCTGGTCGGGGGTTCGAATCCCTCCACTGGCTCTTTAATTTAGTGCTTTTTTTAATTGAGCAGATCGGTACCGGGAATTGGAAATATTTTTGAAAAGGGCAGATGGCCGAGTGGTTAAAGGCGACAGACTGTAAATCTGTTCTCTCACGAGTACGTAGGTTCGAACCCTACTCTGCCCACAAAAAAGTTTTTTGAAATAATTGGCGAGACTTCTTTCAAGCTGTTGTAGCTCAGGGGTAGAGCACTTCCTTGGTAAGGAAGAGGTCGTGAGTTCAATTCTCATCAACAGCTCTATTTTAATTGAAAAGAAAAATGCTGTTGTAGATCAGTGATGTTAGGCATCCATCAACAGTTCTCATATTAAGAGTTGAACAAAAATATTAATACAAGCGGAAGTAGCTCAATTGGTAGAGCGATAGCCTTCCAAGCTATAGGTCGCGAGTTCGAGACTCGTCTTCCGCTCAAGAATGAATTCAAATTTAAAAAGGCGAATTCGAAATTTTTAAAAATTAAAATTAAATAAAAACAAAATGGCAAAAGAGAACTTTAAAAGGGATAAACCCCACGTTAACATTGGCACTATTGGCCACGTTGATCATGGTAAAACAACCCTAACAGCCGCTATTACCGATATTTTGTCTAAAAAAGGTTTGGCGGAGAAAAAGAATTATGCAGATATTGATGGTGCTCCTGAAGAAAAAGAAAGGGGTATCACGATTAATACAGCTCACGTTGAATACTCAACAGTTAATCGTCACTATGCTCACGTAGACTGTCCGGGTCATGCTGATTATGTAAAAAACATGATCACGGGTGCTGCCCAGATGGACGGAGCAATTTTGGTAGTTGCTGCTACTGATGGCCCTATGCCTCAAACGAAAGAGCACATCTTGCTTGCTCGCCAGGTAGGTGTTCCACGTATCGTTGTGTTTATGAATAAAGTAGATTTGGTAGACGATCCCGAATTATTGGAACTGGTAGAAATGGAAATCCGTGAATTGTTGACTTCTTACAATTTTGATGGTGATAATACACCCATCATCCAGGGTTCAGCTACAGGTGCTCTTGCAGGTGATGAAAAGTGGATAGCTAAAATTGATGAATTAATGGATGCAGTTGATACTTATATTCCATTACCTCCCCGCCCTGTTGATCAGCCATTCCTTATGTCTGTAGAAGATGTTTTCTCTATCACTGGTCGTGGTACAGTAGCAACAGGACGTATTGAAAGAGGACGTATTAAAGTAGGTGAAGGAATTGAAATTGTAGGTTTGATGGAAAAACCATTGACTTCTACAGTTACAGGTGTTGAAATGTTTAAAAAATTACTTGACCAGGGTGAAGCTGGAGATAATGCAGGATTATTGCTTCGTGGTATTGAAAAAAACCAGATCCGTCGTGGAATGGTACTTTGCAAACCAGGAACAATTACTCCGCATACAGAATTTAAAGGTGAGGTGTATGTATTGAGCAAAGAAGAAGGTGGACGTCATACTCCATTTTTCAATAAATACCGTCCCCAGTTTTATTTTCGTACTACAGACGTAACCGGCGAAGTAGAATTACCAGCTGGAACTGAAATGGTAATGCCAGGTGATAATACATCTCTTACTGTAAAGTTGATTCAGCCGATTGCGATGGAAAAAGGATTGAAATTTGCAATTCGCGAAGGAGGCCGTACAGTTGGAGCAGGACAGGTTACAGAGATTTTAAAATAAGATAACCATATCTTTACAAACTAAAATTAGCTAATTAGCAAATTTGCTGATTAGCTAATTTGGTTTTTACGGGCATAGTTCAATGGTAGAATAGAGGTCTCCAAAACCTTTGATCAGGGTTCGAATCCTTGTGCCCGTGCTGATAAAAGTTAATTAACGGTGAGACTTCCGATTAATCAATAATTTTAAAGTTTAGAAAAGAAAAAAATATGAACAAAGTTGCCTTGTACGTCCGCGATTCTTATAAAGAAATGATGCATAAAGTAACCTGGCCTACCTGGGAAGAGTTACAACAATCTACCATGATCGTGCTGGCTGCTACCATTATTATTACAGCTATTGTTGCCTTAATGGATTTTGTGTCAAATGGTGTTTTAAAATTTGTTTATTCTTTATTTAAGTAATTATGTCAGAAGAAAACTTGGAAGGAGTAGAACCGGCGCAAAATGAAATTGTAACGGCGGCTCCTGAACAAAATACAAAATGGTACGTGCTAAGAGTAGTAAGTGGCAAAGAAAGAAAAGTAAAAGAGTATCTTGATAAGGATATTATCAGGCAAGGTTGGGTAAAGGATATTCTACAAATTTTTCTTCCAGTGGAAAAGGTGTATAAAGTATTGAACGGGAAAAAAGTGATGAGAGAAAGAAATTTTTATCCTGGTTATGTGATGATGGAGGTGTTGGATGGAAAGCTTACCGGAGAAATGGTGCAACATCTCAGCAACACTACCAATGTAATGCATTTTTTAACTGATGGGAAAGGCTCCAAAGGGGAAATCATCAGCCTGAGAAAATCAGAAGTGAATAAAATGCTCGGAAAAGTAGATGAAATGTCTGACGCAGGTGGAATGAAAATGAGCGAACCATTTATCGTGGGAGAAACGATTAAGATAATTGATGGGCCTTTCAATGACTTCAATGGGGTAATTGAAGAAGTAACTGACGAAAAGAAAAAATTAAAAGTACAGGTGAAGATTTTTGGTCGTGCGACGCCGGTTGAACTTAGCTACATGCAAGTAGAAAAGATTTAAATAAATCATACTATAATAAAATTTAAAAAGTCATCAATTTTGGTGACTTTTTTGTTTTAAAATAATGTAGGCTTTACAGTAAACCAACAAATATCCTTGAATCTTATTTTTTCTGATGGATCTTGTTTTTAGAAGATTGCCTCTATTATCCACCACATGTTTATAGTAAATAAACAATTAAGGTGTATCCTTATTTCCACTTCAGCGTATTAATAAGATGCTTCATATCCTGTTGCAAAAATTGATTTACCGGTCTTAACGAATCCTCATTGGGCGTGGCATCAAAATACAAAGCACCTCTCAGGAAATGATGTAATGTATCGGTAAGGAAAAATTGCTTGGCTGTGGCCACGTTTCCCGATAACTTAAAAAATATTCCGGTTACGTTGTTGGGCGTATGCATCAGGCTGTCTTCAATTGAATAGGCTTTTACATCGTTTTTGTATGTCAGATTGTAAGAATCATTCACCATCTTTTGAAAACTGTTTTTTCCTGTAGAATCACGGTAAGTTCCATCCGGCTTTTTAATTTTATAAACTGAAGTACCCCCGATATTTTTATAACTTATAAAAATGGTTCCATTGAAGGAAGGGAAAACGATATTTATCCAATAAGGATTTTTACCGCCTTCATCGAAATAAGAAGAATCTTTTGCTATCCTCGCGTAAACAGGATATTCAAAAGTATAAGGATAGCCAGGTTCATTAAAAGTTGTATAGCTTTTTTTAGGAAAATCTATTTTAAAATAACCCTCTTTTTTAGAGGTATAATTAGAATTGCAACTAACAATAGAAAAGGCTAAAATAAAACAGGAAAGCCGAAGGATTGGATAATTTTGTTTCAAGATAACACGATTTATTTTTCTGCTTTTTGTTTTATAGTAAGTTTCACCTTTTCTATGCGGTTTTTGTTGATCTCCAAAACCGTGAAAATATAATTATTTGTTTCATATTGCGCATTCACTTTAGGGAACTCACCAGCAATTTCTAAAATAAGACCAGCGAGCGAATCGCTCTCACCTCGAAGTAAATCAAAGGTGTGAGTCGGAATATTCAACAACTTACAAAAATCACTGATCATTGTTCTGCCTTCAAAAATATAATTGTAGTCGTCTATTTTCTTATTGCCACTTTGTTCATCATCAAATTCATCCTGGATATCTCCGATAATTTCTTCCATAATATCTTCCAGGGTAACAAGGCCTGAGGTACCGCCAAATTCATCTACAACAACTGCCATGTGTATTCGTTTATTTCTAAAATCCTGCAAAAGATCTTCAATCATTTTTTGTTGATGTACATAAAAAACAGGTCGCATCAGAGGATGCCAGTCAAATTCCTGTTCTTCCAGGTGGGCAAGGATATCTTTGGTATGAAGAATACCAATGAGCTCGTCCAGGTTATTTTTATATACCGGCAGCCTGGAATAAGAGAAATCCTTTACCTTTTTTAAAACATCTGCAAAGGAAGTGGAACTTTCTATGCCAGAAATATCCAGCCTGGGTTTCATCGTTTGCTTTACAGTAGTATTGCTGAATTTTCGTATGCCTTTCAGAATTTGTTTTTTTTCGCTGGAAGCTTTATTATCTGGCAACAGATCGATGGCATTGTCCAGCTGCGAATCATCTACAGTAGTGGGGCGATGAAAAACTTTTTCGATTGAATCACTAACGTAGACCAATCTTTTACTTACTCTATTTAAAATACTGTCGCAAACCAAAACGATCATCGAAGCTGTTGAAGCAAACCATATTTTATGATTAGTTGCCCAAACTTTTGGAAGTACTTCTGCCACCAAAACCAATACTATGGTAATGATGATCACTTTTACCAAAAAATTGGCAACGATACCAAAAGAATTAATCCATTGCTCAAGAAATGAATTTGAAATAAGAATAATCCCAATGTTTACAAAAGTATTGGCGATCAGTAAAGAAGCCATCAATCTTTTTGGCTTTTCCAGGAGAGATACAATTCTTTTATAGGAAGGTTGTTGGTGGGTTTTCAGCATATTCATATCTTTCAGCGTCAACGAAAAAAAAGCCATTTCGGAGCCCGAAAAAAGGAAAGATAAAATAAACAACACCAGCAGGATGAAAAAGAGAACGGTGGAAACTTCCGGTGTGATGATTAGATACGTAAGCAAATAAAATGATTTTGGATTATGGCAAATGAGTTAAATTATATGTTTTCAACTAAATTTAAATATCACCCTTTTCTTTAGCATGTTCTAAGTCATCATGCAAAGGTAGATCGCTCCCATGAGCTTCGTGGCTTTCGTTTGTATGAATATCCAATTTCTTATCCAGCATAATCATATTATCGGCAATGATCTCAGTAATCACTTTTTTATTATGTTCCCGATCTTCCCAATACCGGGTTTTCAAACGACCTTCAATATATACAAGACTCCCTTTATGCAAATATTTTTGTGCCAGTTCCGCCAATCCACGCCAAAGTACAATATTATGCCATTCAGTTTGCGAGATCAACTTTCCGGTTCGGTCCTTGTAAGTTTCAGTAGTAGCCAGCGGAAATTTAGATACAGCAATATTTCCTTCAAGATATTGGATCTCAGGATCTTTTCCGAGATTTCCAATCAACATTACTTTATTGACACCCCGCATAAAACAATATTTTCTTCTGTTGAAAATGAATTTAAAGATACATTTTTATCTGTTAAATAAGACGTGATAAATTTCGGAAAAGGCTGCTTCATTAATTCCTTTTTATTTACACTAAAATAATCCGTTGAAACGAAAGGTTGTTGTATTTTAACATGAATAAATCTACCGTAAATTGTTTGATGAGTAAGTTTATGCCGTTGCATTTTAGAAATTGATCTTACTTCAAATTGAGTGAAATTAAGAAGTGATAGAATTTGTTCGTTCACTATAATTTCTTCACGAGATAAATACGAATCGGTTTCTATTAAAATAAACTCATATAAATTTTGCCAAATGTCTTTTTCTGTTCTTTTCCTTATATAAATACTTTCACCATTCTCAATAACGAGATAATTAAAAAATCGATCTCTCTGCCGGATTATTTTTTTATTAACCGGTAAAAAAGCAACCTGATTTTTTAAAAAAGCAACGCATTTTTTTTGCAAAGGGCATTCAAAACACAATGGCTGCGCAGGCTTGCAAACCATCGCTCCAAAATCCATGATCGCCTGGTTGTATTGACCGGGATCATTTTTATCAAGCAGTTTACCCGCCAGTATACTATAAAACTGTTTTCCTTTTGTCGTATTTATTTCAATTTCACAACCAAAAAACCTCGATAAAACTCGGAAAACATTTCCGTCTAAAACGGCATGAGGAAGATTGAAAGCGAAAGAGGCAATAGCGGAGGCCGTATACGGTCCGATTCCTTTTAAAGACAATATATCTTCATATTGATCCGGAAATATCCCAGAGTAGTTTTCATGAATATATTTAGCAGTAGCTAATAAATTTTTACAGCGCGAATAATAGCCAAGGCCTTCCCATAGTTTATAAACTTCTATTTCAGGAGCAGTGGCGAGGCTGGTAATACAAGGAAATGCATTAATAAAACGATTATAATACTCTGTCCCTTGCTGCACTCTTGTTTGTTGCAAAATAATTTCGCTGATCCATATTTTATAAGGATCTTTTTCTCCTTTCCATGGCATTTGCCTTTTATTTATCAATTTATTCCATTCTAAAAGGGTAGTCGCGAAGTATCTCTCGTTTTTCATCTAACCACGAAATAACAATTAATTTAAGTTCTTTATGTACTGTAAAAAACATTTAACGAATGCATTTCTTTTAAAATAAAAAAAAAATACATACGCAAAAGATAATATAGCAGGTTATTACAATAAAGATCATTAAATTTGCTTACCTGGTTGACACGTCTAAAGAAACACATTTTAATTTTCATCTACTTAAAAAGAGTTTAAAATGAGAAAAGCGGATTTAATTAACCGGATATCAGAAAATACGGGAATAGCCAAAGTGGATGTCCTTGTCACACTTGAAAATTTATTTAAAGAAGTTAAAAAATCTTTGAGTGATGGAGAAAACATTTACATAAGAGGTTTTGGTAGTTTTATTACCAAAAAAAGAGCAGCTAAAATCGGTCGTAATATTAAAAAAAATACGGCGGTTGAAATTCCCGAACATTATATTCCTGCCTTTAAGCCTTCAAAAGAATTCGTTGAACAAATCAAAGAGAAAACCCATATTTAACGCGGGATTCAGTACATTTGCAATCGCATAAAATCCTTATTAAGTATTGAATAAACGTATCATTTTAGCCAGCGTTGCCGTTGTACTTGTTTTTCTTCTTTTTTTCTTTGGTAAAACTACAACTGTAAAGAAAGAGGTGCCCGGAATGCCCGCTACTGCATCTGCTCCATTTAATATTGAAGATAGTTTGAAAGCTGCCAAACAAAATCTTTCACCAAGGCAACTCCTTTTTGTTACCGATCTTGAGAACAATGTCAAAAGAGGAGATCTGAAAAATCAATCAGAAAACCAATATATAAACCTTGCCAATTTCTGGAAAGATTCAGCCGGAAAGTTTTTACCTTATGCCTATTATTTAAGCGAAGGTTCTAAGTTGGATAATTCAGAAAAAAAACTCACCTTTGCAGCCCGTTTGATTTTAGAGAACATGAAAAGAGAGGATGAACCGGGAAAAAAAGTATGGGAAGCACAAACTGCTGCTACCCTATTTGAAAAAGCGTTGCAACTGGATCCGGAAAATGATGACTTGAAAGTAGGATTGGGAAGTTGTTACGTATATGGTGAAGGAATGATTGGAAATGCCCAACAAACCATGAAGGGAATACAAGAGTTGCTCCAGGTAGTTCGTAAGGATTCAAATAATATGAAGGCGCAACTGGTTTTAGGAATTGGAGGGGTCATTTCCAACCAATATGAAAAAGCGATTGAAAGGTTAAAAAAAGTGGTAACTTTTGATCCCCATAACCTTGAGGCGGTTTCCTGGCTCGCCGATGCTTACGCAGCATCAGGCGATAACCCAAATGCAATAAAATGGTATGAACAAAGCAAGCATTTGGTTAACAACCCGGAATTTGACAAAGAAATAGATATACGAATAAAAGCCTTAAGCAGCAAATAATAACGTATTACAATCCATTGAAAGCAACATAATAAAACAGGTTTTGTGTTGCAGTATATTTTAAATTATTAAAAAAAAATTTATGCCTTGCGGTAAAAAAAGAAAACGTCATAAAATCGCCACTCATAAACGTAAAAAGCGTTTAAGAAAGAATCGTCATAAGAAGAGATAGTCATAAGAAGTGATAATTATTTATCACTTTAACCTGCGGACTTGCCGGTATCCGGCTTTATCTTTTTCCTTCTTGTTTGTTTTAGAAACCGATTAAAAGAGTTGCGTTTGTGAATAAGGAACTTATTATAAATGCTGCCCCACAGGCAGTAGAAATAGCCTTACTTGAGGATAAAAAGCTGGTGGAAATGCATAATGAAAATGCAAATTCCAGCTTTGGTGTCGGTGATTTGTATTTGGGAAAAGTCAAAAAATTAATCCCTGGATTAAACGCAGCATTTATAGATGTTGGTTTTGAAAAAGACGCATTTCTACATTATTCTGATTTAAGTCCGTACATCCGTTCCATTTTAAAATTTACAAAAACGGCCATCAATGATAATTCTGCTTCAGGAATTAATTTTGAAACTTTTGAAGTAGAACCAGAGATTGTAAAAACCGGCAAGATTGCTGAAGTATTAAGTGGCAAGCCCAATGTATTGGTGCAGATCTTAAAAGAACCTATCGCTGCAAAAGGACCTCGGCTTAGCTGCGAAATTTCTTTGCCTGGGAGGTATGTAGTAATCACTCCTTTTAATGATGTGATCGCCGTATCGCGAAAAATTCATTCTGCCGAAGAGCGAAAAAGACTTCAAAAAATAATTGAGGCTGTCAAACCGAAAAACTTTGGTGTTATCGTTCGAACTGCGGCTGAAGGAAAACAAACCAGTGAACTTCATGATGACCTTCTGGGATTGATACGGACATGGAAAAACATCCAGGATAATCTGAAAGGAGCTGTTCCTCCCACAAAAATTTTAAGTGAAGAAGGCAAAACCAATAGCATTTTGCGTGACCTTCTTAATGAGGATTTTAATAAGATCGTGGTAAATGACAAAAACATTTTTAACGATACTAAACTTTATCTTCAAAAGATAGCCCCGGAAAAATCAGATATACTTTCCTATCATAGCAACGGTTCTCCGATTTTTGATGCTTATGGAGTCACCAGGCAAGTGAAGGCTTCTTTTGGTAAGACTGTAAATCTTCCAAGCGGCGCCTATCTTATCATCGAACATACAGAAGCCCTGCATGTAATAGACGTAAACAGCGGGTATAAAAGTGTTGGAAACAACCAGGAACAAAATGCTTTTGAAACCAACCTTGAAGCCGCTGCAGAAATTTCAAGACAATTAAGATTAAGAGATATTGGAGGAATTATCGTAGTGGATTTTATCGATATGAAGCTGCCGGAAAATAAAAAGAAGCTGGCAGAACAGATGGAGAAGTTTATGCGAAAAGACCGGGCCAAACACGCTGTGTTAGCCATCAGTAAGTTTGGTCTTATGCAAATCACCAGGCAACGCATGAAACCGGAAACCAATATCAATACGATGGAGGTATGTCCGAGCTGTGGAGGAACCGGGAAAATTTCTTCTACTTTAGTACTGGAAGATGAAATAGAAAAGAATTTGAGCTATCTTATCATGCAGAAACATACGGGGCTCACTATTGAAGTACACCCTATTCTTTATGCCTATCTCACTAAAGGTTTTCCATCCAAAAGAATCAGGTGGAGCTTGAAATTTAAACAAAATATAAAAATCCGGCCTAATACCAATTTTCATCTTACTGAATTTCATTTTTTTGATAAAAGCAATGAAGAAATAAAACTTCAATTGTAACTTTTATTCCCACCCTCCTTATAACTGGCAGAATTTCTCTTTTTACTCTTTACTTTTGCATACATTTTCTTTGAAGCATTTGATTCAATGAGAAACCTATTTTCATTTAATAATCATAAGTAATGACATACATTCCCGACACAAACCGTTATGAAAAAATGACCTATCGACGCTGTGGAAACAGTGGTATAAAATTACCTGTGATTTCACTCGGTTTATGGCACAACTTTGGGAAAATTGATGACCTTGAAAATTGCAGAAATATCCTGCAAACCGCATTTGATAATGGTATTACCCATTTCGATCTTGCAAATAATTATGGTCCTCCTCCAGGCGCCGCAGAAGAAACCTTTGGTCAAATTTTTAAAGAAGATTTTAAACCCCATAGGGATGAACTGATCATTTCTTCAAAGGCCGGTTATAAGATGTGGGATGGTCCCTATGGAGATTACGGTTCCAAAAAATACCTGGTTTCCAGCCTTGATCAAAGTTTAAAAAGAATGGGTTTGGAATACGTTGATATCTTTTATCATCACAGGCCTGATCCGGAGACTCCATTGGAGGAAACAATGGAAGCACTTCGCCTGATTGTGCAGCAAGGAAAAGCATTATATGTCGGGATATCCAATTATAAAGCTGATGAAGCACAGAAAGCTATCGAGATATTAAAGAGATTAGGCACTCCATGCCTGATACACCAGGCAAGATATTCTATGTTTGATCGCTGGGTAGAAGATGGCTTACTGGATGTTTTGGAAAAAGAAAAAGTGGGTTGCATCACTTTTTCATCTTTAGCACAAGGACTACTTACTAACAAATACCTGCATGGAATCCCTCCTGATTCCCGCGTAGGCCGTCATTTGCAAAACGGGGCAATTACTGAATCAAATGTTTCAGATAAGGTTATTGAAAAAGTAAAAAGCTTAAACGAGGTAGCCAAAAAAAGGGATCAGTCTTTAGCACAATTGGCGCTTGCATGGGTATTAAAAGATCAGCGAATTACTTCAGTAGTTCTTGGTGCAAGTAAACCAAGCCAGGTAGTAGATGGTGTACAAGTTATTAAAAATATCGATTTCAGTAAGGATGAACTTGATAAAATCGAATTGATACTGCAATCCTAATTATTTTCGTATATCCATTTCTGTTATATTGATAAAATTATTTTCTTACAAAAAAATAATTATAAATGACTTCAAAACGTATTCTTGCATTTAGTAGTTCGCGCTATGGAAGTAGTGGCTATCTTGAAGCTGCCGCTCCGGTTATTAAAAAATTCATTGACAGTAAAACAACAAATATTGCTTTTATTCCTTTTGCATCTGTAGAAAAAAACTATGAAGAATATGCTGCGAATGTAAACAATGCATTAGGCCCAATGGGTATTCGAATCAATACTGTAGTTCCAGGAAATGCAAGGTCGCTGATTGAAAAGTGCGATGCAATCATAATCGGAGGTGGGAATACTTTTAAATTATTACATGACATCTACGAATTAAATCTGATAGATCTAATAAAAGAAAAAGTGAGCAATGGAACGCCTTACATCGGTTGGAGCGCAGGTTCAAATATTCTAAGTCCTACCCTTGGAACAACTAATGACATGCCCATTATACAGCCAAAATCTTTCAACGCGTTGGGCATTTTTCCATTCCAGATCAATCCACATTATTTCAATCAGAAAGTGGAAAGTTTTAATGGAGAAACCAGAGATCAACGATTAGAAGAATTTATAATACTAAATCCTCAATCTTCTATTTTGGCATTGCCGGAAGGAACCTGGCTGGAGCTTCAAAATAA
>JBDTJV010000422.1:0-7951 GCA_039935675.1 Ginsengibacter sp.
TACTAAGTTGTTCCTGTTTTCATCCCAGGCGGGATTATGTAAACGGTGGGCAGCATTAAAATGTTCTTTTCTATAAACCGATACTTTTTTATTCATTCTATAAATATAAATAAATCAACTTCATCAATTATTATTCCTGTTTTTAAAATGTTTAATTATGATTCCCAAATCATATAAAGGTATTTTTAAATTACTAAAACTGGATCAATTTTAAAAAACCTGCACGCATTGAATTTGAATCTATTCTCCAAAATATTCAACAAATATTCGCGGAGTTTCATACAATTTTACCGAATGTAATTCAACACCATGCGGCAAAAGTGGAAATAATTGTTGCCAAATGGCAATAGCTAAATTTTCTGTTGAACACATTTTCCCTTTCAAAAAATCCACATCAAGGTTCAGATTTTTATGATCGACTTTTTCAAGAATATTTTCTTTGATCAAAGCGCTTAGAATTTTTGCGTTCACTACGAAACCAGTATCAGTTGCCACTTCTCCTTTAATCGTTACATGTAATTCGTAATTATGACCATGCCAGTTTTCATTGGCGCATTTTCCGAAAATAATTTCGTTTTTTTCAATGCTCCATTCGGGGTTGAACAACTTATGAGCCGCATTAAAATGTTCTATTCGTGTTAAAAACAACATTGACTAACCAATTTTCGTGCAAAGGTAAACTCATGAATTCATAATACGATTCTTATTCCGAAATTTGCGCGATGAATTTATTATTAGTTGCTGCAACGGAATTTGAAATAGCACCTTTTTTAAAAATTAATTCGAACGCTGATACACTGATCACCGGAGTAGGTATTCCCGCTACTATTTTTCACCTGGCCAAAAAATTGATCACTAATAAATATGACCTCGTCATACAAGCGGGAATTGCCGGCACTTTTAATAATCAGTTAAGCTTATCAGAAGTAGTAATGGTCAAAAAAGACACTTTTGGGGATATAGGTATTGAAGAAAAAGGTAAGCTTAATTCAATTTTCGAAACAGGTTTTATGGACAAAAATGAATTTCCTTATACAAACGGCTGGCTTGTAAATGACAATGCGCTTTTGGAAAAAATAAATCTCCATGTAGTAGATGCCATTACCATCAATAAAATCGGTGATAATATTTTGCAAAATAAAATGGCCAGTGAAAAGTTTTCAGCAGATATCGAAAGTATGGAGGGTGCTGCATTTCATTACGTTTGTATGCAGGAGAAAATAAAATTTTTACAACTCCGAAGTATTTCAAACCATGTTGGTGAAAGAGATAAATCCAAATGGCAGCTAAAAAATGCGATCATAAATCTCAACAAAGAATTAGTAAAAATCACCGAAAAAATATAAATATAGTTATGAACTTCACTTTAGGATTTTCACCGTGCCCAAATGACACTTTTATTTTTGATGCGCTCGTTAACAAAAAGATTGATACGGGCGATTTTCATTTTGATGTTCGCCTGGAAGATGTGGAAACATTAAATGAACTTGCTAAAAAAGAGCGTCTTGATTTTACAAAGATTAGCTATGGAGTTTTACCGCTGGTTGCAAAAAATTATGTAGTCATGAACAGCGGAAGCGCCCTGGGAAAAGGCGTAGGTCCTTTATTAATTTCTCAAAAGCCGGTTGATTTTGACCAGGTTGAAAATTATACGATTGTTATTCCCGGTGAAAATACAACAGCTCACCTTTTATTTTCAGTTGCATTCCCAAATGCTAAAAACAAGATTTTTAAAAGATATGATGAAATTGAAAGTTCAGTTTTGCAATCTGAGAGAATTCTTGGAGTAATAATTCATGAAAATCGTTTCACTTATATGGACCGGGGACTTTACAAAATTGTAGATCTTGGTAATTTTTGGGAAGAAAAAACCGGGTTGCCCATTCCGCTTGGCGGCATCGTAGCGAAAAGAAAGTTTGACGAAAATATTTTGATGAAAGTAGATGCGCTGATCAAAGAAAGTATGGAATATGCATTTGAAAATTATCCTTTGATCACAGATTATGTAAAGCAACATTCACAGGAAATGGAACCGGAAGTAATGAAAAAACACATTGATCTTTATGTAAATAAATTTTCGATTAACCTTGGCAAAGATGGAAGAAATGCCATTCGGAAATTTATACAGATTTATAATGAAACCAATGGAAACGACCATCCCACTTTATTTTCCGAACATGACCTTTTTGTAAGGGAGGAATAATTGATTGTTTTTTGACCGTTTACCTTAAATTAAGATTAATCGCTTAAAGTTTGTTTACAGTGGAAAAGCAGTTTAAGTTAAGTATAAACGGTGTTTTATTGATTTCGTTTACAAACAGCTTTGAACAAAAACCAGGGTAAATAGACAGGATAAAAATTTTACCGCTTTTCCTGGTCCAGCAAATTATTTTTTACAGCAAACATGATCAATCCTGCAGTGCTTTTTGTGCCAGTCTTTACTTTTAGTTTATCACGGATCGCTTCGATTGTACGCGGGCTAAGATCAACAGCTTCGGCTATCTCGCGGGTACTCTTTTCATCACACATTAATCGAAGAATGTTAATTTCCTTTTCTGTTAGAACAGCATCTTCATGCTGCGTTTTAAAAGGTGAAACCATATTTTTTTGACGCAGATTGTTTAATAACGCCTTGTTCGTTAATGCATTAAAATAATATTCCTGCTGGTGACAAGTCTTGATAGCTTCGTAAATTACTTCTGCGTCTGAGGTTTTTACGAGGTAACTATTGGCGCCCAGTTCCATCAGTTTAGTAATTACGCTTTGGTCATCGAGTAAAGTAAGCATGATGATTTTAATATTTGGATATAGTTTTTTTACTTCGGGCAAAGTAGCAATACCATCCATAACGGGCATTTGAATATCCAAAAGAATAACATCAGGTTGAATTCCCTTTAGCATGCTTAATAGATGAGCGCCATTGTCGGCTTCAGCAATTACTTTTATGTCTTTTTTGGAGGATAAAGCAGTTTTAACACCCGCCCGGTAAAGTACGTGGTCGTCTACAATCATTATATTGATAACATCACTTGTTTCTTGTTTCATAAAATGCCGATAATTTTAAAAATGTTCATTCTCGCAAAAGTCTACTTTATTTATCATTAATAATAGAGAATAACTACGAAATTAATTTAATCGTAATAATACGTACATTTTGGGTGATAAAACGCACAATAAACGAAGTTTTGCTTTTTATTGAAAAGACAAAAGCACCATTTTCATGGTGCTCGAAGTATAAATTTTTATAAGATTTATTTTTTCTTTTGACTTTTGGGGGCAAAAATAGCAAACATTCTTTTACCTTCCAGTTTGGGCATGCTTTCAAGGGTGCCAACTTCTACCAATCTTTCGGCAAATTTTAATAATAATAATTCGCCTCTTTCCTTAAACATAATAGCGCGGCCTTTGAACTGAACATATGCCTTTACCTTATTGCCATCTTTCAGGAAATTTTCTGCATGTTTTGATTTAAAATCAAAATCGTGGTCATCAGTATTTGGCGTAAAGCGGATCTCTTTCACTTCCGAAACCTTGCTTTTTGCCTTCATATCTTTTTCCCGTTTCTTTTTTTCATAAAGAAACTTATTATAATCAATGATTTTGCATACCGGCGGATCAGCCTGCGGAGATATCTCGACAAGGTCAAGCCCTTTTTCGTTAGCAATTCTTTGTGCGTCGATTGTAGAATAAATTCCTACTTCAATGTTTTCGCCAACCAGTCGTACCCTAGGTACTTTTATCATGTGGTTGGTTCTGTGTTCCTGTTGTTGTTCTTTTTTAAAACGTGGATTAAATGCCCCTCTGGGCGGTCTTGGTGGAAATGCCATTAATTGATTTTATGTTATAAATTTATTTTGTTTTTTTTAATTAAGTATAAATCTGTTTTTTACTATTCTAAAGGTTTTTTATTCTTCACCTCTTCTTTAATGTTTTCAATCACTTCGTCTAAAGTTTTTGAGCCCTCGTCGCCTTTGCCCTGCCTTCTTACTGATACCTTTTCTTCATTTACTTCCTTTTCACCAATGACAAGCATTAAAGGAATTTTTGCCAATTCCGTGTCCCTTATTTTCTTGCCAATTTTTTCACTTCGATCATCTATTTCAGCACGAATATCATTATTTTTTAATTTACTTAAAACATTTTCTGCATAAGATAGAAATTTATCGCTTATTGGCAAAATTTTTACCTGCACTGGGACGAGCCACATCGGAAATTTTCCGGCGCAATGTTCTGTCAATACAGCAATAAATCTTTCTAAGCTTCCAAAAGGCGCACGATGGATCATTACCGGTCGATGCTTTGCATTGTCTTCGCCAATATAAGTGAGATCAAATCTCTCCGGTAAATTATAATCTACCTGGATGGTACCTAACTGCCATTTCCTTCCAATGGCATCACGCACCATGAAATCCAGTTTAGGACCATAAAAAGCAGCTTCACCATATTCTATCACCACATTTTTCAACCCTTTCTCCTCCACTGCTTCTATAATTGACTTTTCTGCAAGTTCCCAATTTTCATCGCTGCCAATATATTTTGATTTGTCATTTTGGTCGCGCAAAGATATCTGGGCAGTGTAATCGGTGAAACCAAGTGAACTAAAAACATATAAAACGAGATCAATTACTTTTATAAATTCTTCTTTTACCTGGCTGGGCATACAAAACAAATGTGCATCATCCTGTGTAAATCCGCGCACTCTTGTTAGACCATGCAATTCGCCTGATTGCTCATATCGATAAACGGTTCCAAACTCTGCAAGTCTTAATGGAAGGTCTTTGTAGCTTCTTGGTGAAAATTTATATATTTCACAATGGTGCGGACAATTCATTGGTTTCAGAAAAAACTCCTCCCCTTCTACCGGCGTCTTTATTGGCTGAAAACTATCTTTACCATACTTTTCATAATGACCACTGGTAACGTATAAACTTTTCGAACCAATATGCGGTGTAATCACAGGAAGATAACCGGAATCCAATTGTGCTTTTTGCATAAAATCCTGTAACCTTTGTCTAAGCATAGCTCCCTTTGGCAACCACAAAGGCAAGCCCTGACCTACTTTATCTGAAAAGGTAAACAATTCAAGTTCTTTACCAATTTTACGATGGTCACGCTTTTTGGCTTCCTCCAGAAAAACCAGGTATTCATCCAATTCCTTTTGATTAGGAAATGTAACCCCGTAAATGCGTGTAAGCATTTTGTTTTTTTCATCTCCTTTCCAATAAGCACCTGCGATGCTGGTCAATTTGATCCCTTTTATAGATCCTGTGGATGGAATGTGTGGACCGCGGCACAGGTCAGTAAAATTTCCCTGGGTATAGAATGTAATGCTTCCATCCTGAAGGTTAGAAAGCAGATCGAGTTTATATTCATCACCCTTTTTTTCAAAATAATCGATCGCATCTGCCTTGGAAATCTCTTTTCTTATAAATGAGCTATTTTGTTTGGAAAGCTCATTCATCTTCTTTTCCAGCTTTTGCAGATCGGTTTCTGTAATCACATTTTCTCCCAGGTCAATATCATAATAAAAGCCTTTCTCAATCGGAGGTCCTACCCAAAATTTTACTCCGGGAAAAGTCCCTTCAACTGCTTCGGCCATCAGGTGAGCAGATGAATGCCAAAAAGTTGATTTTCCTTTTTCATCATCCCATGTAAGAAATTTAATGGTTGCATCTTCATTAACAGGACGTGAGAGATCGCGGACTTCGCCATTAATTTCGGCCGCCAAAATCTTGCGGGCTAATCCTTCACTGATTGATTTTGCAATCTGCATTGATGTAATTCCCTGCTCATATTGCTTTACAGCGCCATCAGGAAAAGTTATGTTGATCATTCCTTACTTAAAAATTTTGATTTTTATTTAATTTTTGAATGGCAAATTTAACGAAGTATTAGACATAGATCGTTTTCCTTTGAAGGGTTATCGGTTTAATAACAATTAATTTTGAATAACAAATTTTAAGGCATAATGAAACGATTTTTTATTGGATTGATTTTGCTGTTTGTAGCTCTTTTTTCAGGTACTCAAAATTCCATTGCTCAATCATATTCTTCTCAAAAAAACAAACCACATAAAAAAAATATCAATTTCAATGGTCAATGGAAAGGTGGTTTTGATGAAGGTGGTTTTAGCCTTGCGGGTTTTGATGACAACATTAAATACGTACTGGAATTAACGACCAATGGTTCTGTTGTTTCAGGGTATTCTTATACCTATTTCCAGGAAGGTTTGAATAGATATTATACCATTTGCAGGCTGGCAGGCACACTGGACCGTGAGACCAATGACCTGGTTGTTACTGAAGTAGAACGTACTAAATTCAACACACCCCCTGATTTTCAAAATTGTTTTCAGACGCATCGTTTGCATTATGAAAAAGATACCGGCAATATTGAAGTGTTGCGAGGAACATGGATAGCTGCTCCGGGCCAGGGCGCTGGTTGTGGAAGCGGTACTACAGTTCTTTCACGCAGAATGGTCAGTAACCTTCCTATCGGTTATATGCCTCATAAAAATAGTACAATTGCAAAATCTGCTGAAAAAAAACCAGTGCATAAAAATGAGGTTGCAAGAGCGCCACGAACTGCAAAACCTCCTGTCAGAAAATTGCCTGCGCCTCCTAAAAGTTTAGCCCCTGAAAAAAAGGAAATTGAAAAAACAGAAACTGTTAAGAGTTTCGTTCCAAAAAATGATTTTGCAGACACCGAAATTTCTCAGTCAAAAGTGATTATAGCGCCGCCATTGAAAGGTTTTGAACCACGCAGAAAAGATATTGTCAAAACCATTATTCTTGAAAATCCTACTTTTAAACTTGACTTCTACGACAACGGGGTTGTAGATGGTGATTCTATTTCCGTATTTTATAATGGAAGATTGGTTTTATCTCATCGAATGTTATCTGAAAAACCAATCACACTTACGCTAGAGGCAGATAAAAATGTTTCTGAAAATATCGTAACCATGTATGCAGATAATTTAGGAACTATTCCTCCGAATACAGCATTGATGGTGGTGACAGATGGCAAAAAAAGATACGAAGTTAGAATGGAATCCGATACCGAAAAAAGCGGAAGTGTGATCTTTAAAACAGCACCATAATCCCGCGAAAAAATAGTAATAGAAACTTTATTGATCAAAATAAAAATCTCCTCTAAAAGCTCGTTTACTGTTCATTCACTTTTTTTACCGCGTTTTGTATCCTTTTACGGGCAATGAGGATCATTCGGGGGGAAGTATTTACATTATAAGGGCTGAAAGCATAATCTCCAAATACTTCCTGCACCTGCATTTGCTGAAAAGAAAGCATCTCCATAAAATCTCCCAATGAAAATTTGGCAACCTTTTCATGGTATTGTAGAAAGGCCTCCGATTTTTTATCATCAATCACTATTCTTTTATAGAAAAAACGCTCATCATGCCACCTGGTAATGTGATAATCCACGGTGTTTATTTTAATCGACGATTGAGGCTTTAAATGATTTTCTGCATAATGAACGTTCAGGTAATCTATAACTAAAGTCCCATTTGGTTTTAAGGATTGAGCAATCGTCCTGATGGCATTATTATTTTCTCTCTGGGTATCAAAATATCCAAAACTGGTAAAAAAGTTAAATGCATAATCAAAATAATTGATCCAGAATGGCAGGCGCATATCATGCTTAAAAAAATGAAGATGGTCATTCTCACTTTTCTTTGCATCGAGAACATTATTCTCCGACAGGTCAATACCTGAAACATCAACACCTTTGGAAGCAAGTTGAATAGAATGCCTTCCCCTTCCACAGGCTACATCCAGCATATAAGCGCCGGGTGTAGGTTCCAGATAGGCAATAAGCTTATCAATAAAATCTGCGGCCTCTTTTTTATTTCTCTTTAAATACAATTGATGATAATAAGGAGAACTGAACCAATCTTCAAACCAGGATTTAGTAAGAGTCATAAGTAATATTT
>JBDTJV010000423.1:0-4179 GCA_039935675.1 Ginsengibacter sp.
GATTAATAAATAAAATTAAAAACCGGCTATGTCAAGAATTGGAAAAAACCCTGTTACAATTACCAAAGGTGTAAATGTAAGCCTGGGCCAGGATAATGTGATCACTGTAAAGGGACCGAAAGGCGAACTTAAACAGGCAATTGATCGTGATATTAAAGTAGAAATAAAGGACGATAAAATTAGCTTTGCTCGCCCAACTGACCAGATTCGCCATAAAGCCTTGCATGGATTATATCGCTCACTGGTTCATAACATGGTACAGGGCGTTAGCGAAGGATACACAAAAACATTGGAATTAGTCGGTGTAGGTTATAAAGCATCTAGCCAGGGAAATATTTTAGACCTTTCATTGGGATATTCTCACAATATCCTCGTCGAAATTCCTAAAGAACTTACTGTAGCTACTGCACAGGAAAAAGGTAAAAATCCGAAAGTGATCCTGACAAGTTCTGATAAACAACTATTGGGACAGGTAGCAGCAAAAATCCGCAGCCTGCGTAAGCCAGAACCATACAAAGGAAAAGGTGTGAAATTTGAAGGTGAAGTATTACGTAGAAAAGCAGGTAAGGCAGCAGGTAAATAAGTTGATGTTGGTGTCTCATTGTTGATTTGCAGTAAACAGACAAATAACTGAGATTTCTAACCAGCATTACCGAAATAAAAATTAATAAATAAAATTTTCCGGCAGCATCGGAAAGTAAAACAAAAATAAAAATGAACTCAAAAGTAAGTGCACGTCAAAAAATTAGATATCGCATTCGCAAAAAGATTAGTGGAAGTACACAAAAACCACGCTTAAGTGTTTTCAGAAGCAATAAAGATATCTATGTGCAATTAATTGACGACTCAAACGGGACAACTATTGCATCTGCTTCCTCCCGCGAGAAAGATATTGCCGCACAGAAAGGAAACAAAGTAGAAGCAAGCAAAAAAGTAGGAGAAGCGATCGCAAAAAAATCATTGGAACTCGGAATTTCCAACGTGGTATTTGATCGTAGTGGTTATATATACCATGGACGGATTAAAGCCATAGCAGAAGGTGCGCGTGAAGGTGGTTTACAATTTTAAAAAACATCCCTTTTAAAAATAAATTTTATAAACAGTTATAATGTTGAAATCAAATACACAGCGGATAAAAGGCGCTGACCTGGAATTAAAAGAAAAAGTAGTATCTATCAATCGCGTGGTAAAAACAACCAAAGGTGGTAGAGCATTTAGTTTTTCTGCTATCGTAGTGGTTGGAAATGAGAACGGCGTAGTTGGACACGGTTTAGGTAAGGCAAAAGAAGTTCAGGAAGCTATTTTGAAAGGAATAGATGATGCCAAAAAGAACCTGATCAAAATTCCTCTTCTTCATGGAACTATCCCACACGAACAATGGTGTAAAGATGGCGCCGCTAAAGTGCTTATAAAACCAGCTGCTGCAGGTACCGGTGTAATTGCAGGAGGTAGCATGCGTGCTGTGTTGGAAAGTGCCGGCATTACAGATGTATTGGCAAAGTCACTTGGTTCTGCCAATCCACACAACGTAGTAAAAGCTACTGTAAAAGCATTGGCTACTTTAAGAGAAGCCACCAGTGTTGCAAAAACAAGAAATATTTCTTTAAAAAAAGTGTTTAACGGATAAAGAGAGAAGCAAGTTGATAGTCGAAAGTAGCAAGAAGCAAGTAGAAAGATTGCAGATTTTGTCTTGATACCTGGTACTATAAGCTGGCTACCAAATTAAGATAACATGAAAAAGATTAAAATTACCCAGGTTAAAAGTGGAATTGACCGTTCACATCGCCAGAAGCTTACTTTAAAAGCTTTGGGACTTAACAAATTACATGCTTCCAAAGAAGTAGAAGCCACTCCGCAGATTTTAGGAATGGTAAATAAAGTAAATCACCTGGTGACGGTTGAAGAAATGGCTTAAGCCTTTTTTTTATAAACAAACAATTATTAAAGCGAGCTCCACAGTACAAGGGGGCGTAAGTAAAAAAACAAGTACAATGCAATTAGAAAATTTAAGACCTGCAAAAGGCGCTACTCACAAAATAAAAAGAATAGGTCGCGGTGAAGCTTCAGGAAAAGGTGGAACTTCAACCAAAGGTAACAAAGGTGGCCAAAGCCGCGCGGGTTACAAAATTAAAATGGCTCACGAAGGTGGCCAGATGCCTATTCAAAGAAGATTACCAAAACGTGGTTTCAAAAATAATAACCGTATTGAATATAAAGTATTTAACCTCGGACAAATTGATCAGTTAATTGAAAAACATGATCTGAAAGAATTTACCCCGGATTCACTGTATATCAATAACCTGATCTCAAGAACAGATAAGGTAAAAATTCTCGGAACTGGTGTTTTGAAAGCAAAAATTGCCTTTAAGATCAATGCAATCAGTGAAAAAGCAAAAGGTGCTATTGAAGCTATTGGTGGTTCATTAGAAATAATAAAATAATTAATTGATATTTGCGGTCCATACATAATTGCGAATAATTAAATCTTTATAATTCTGTGAAGAAATTCATCTCAACATTTAAAAACATCTGGACGATAGAGGAACTGAGGACTAAGATCCTGGTTACTTTAGGTCTCATTTTCGTTTACAGGGTAGGTTCTTTTATTGTTCTTCCCGGAATAGATCCAAATAAACTTTCCAGCCTGGAGAGTAGTACACAAGGTGGTATGCTTGGATTGCTGAATGCATTTGTTGGTGGTGCTTTTGCTAAAGCCTCCGTTTTTGCGCTCGGAATCATGCCTTACATTTCTGCGTCCATCTTTATGCAGCTGGTAACCGTTTTGGTTCCGCAAATTCAAAAAATTCAAAAAGAAGGCGAAAGCGGGCAGAAAAAAATTAACCAGTGGACACGTTATCTTACTGTTATTGTTACAGCATTCCAGGCAGCAGCTTATATTGGTTTTCTCGAAACATCCAGCCAAGGGGCACTACTGGAAGCTTACAAGCCATTCTTTTGGGTTTCAACTGTTTTCCTTCTTACTGCCGGTACCATGTTTGTAATGTGGCTCGGTGAAAAAATTACAGATAAAGGCCTGGGAAATGGTACTTCTTTGATCATCATGATCGGAATTCTCGCCCGTCTTCCTCAATCTTTTATGCAGGAATTTTATGCCAAACAAACACATGGTGGTGGTGGCTTATTAATATTTTTGATAGAAATCGCTGCGTTTATCGCCGTTATTTTGGGATTAATAGTGTTGGTTCAGGGAGTTAGAAAAGTGCCGGTCAATTATGCAAAACAAATCGTCGGAAACAGGCAATTTGGTGGTGCAAGACAATTTCTTCCTTTGAAAGTGAATGCTGCCGGTGTAATGCCTATCATCTTTGCACAAGCGATCATGTTCCTGCCAACAATTTTTGCCGGCTTCCAAACTTCAGGTAAAAACTGGGCTTCTTATTTTACGGATCCCACGAACGGAGTTTATATGTTGGTTTATGGAATTATGACTATTGGCTTTACTTTCGTTTATACTTCTCTTATTTTTAATCCTAAGCAAATGTCGGATGATCTTAAGCGAAGCAATGGTTTTATCCCAGGTGTAAAACCGGGCCAGCCAACCACCGATTATATTGGAACGATCATGGATAGAATTACACTTCCTGGTTCCATTTTATTAGCGATAGTAGGTATTCTTCCAGGGATTATGCAATTGCTGGGTGTAACGCAAGGATTTGCTACTTTCTATGGAGGTACTTCCCTCCTAATTATGGTTGCCGTGGTTTTGGATACATTACAGCAGATTGAAACACAATTGTTAATGCGTCAATATGATGGTTTAATGAGTAGTGGACGTATCCAGGGAAGAACAGCAGCTCCCGGTGTTACAGGAGGAATTTAAAAATTATATTTTAATAAAATTACTTTCGAAACCCCGGCCTTTTAACGCCGGGGTTTTTAAAATTCGCAAATCATGATCCATTATAAATCAAATGCAGAAGTTGAACTGATCAGGCAGAGCTGCATACTCGTAAACGATAGCATTGCTTATGTTGCTGCGTTGATTAAACCGGGAATGACTACTATGAAATTGAACGATCTCGCTGATGAATATATCCACGATCACGGGGCGGTTCCTAATTTTAAAAATTATCACGGATTCCCTTATGCCTGTTGTATCTCTGTCAATGATGCCGTGGTTCATGGCTTCCCAACAAATGAAGAATTAAAAGACGGAGA
>JBDTJV010000424.1:0-4230 GCA_039935675.1 Ginsengibacter sp.
GTCTGGTAACTGTAAGGAAGCGGGTGTTGTTTCAGCTCGTCAAGCCTTTCCTGCAAATCGGACCAATATTTTTCTTCCATTTCTTTGGCAAGGCCAGCAGTTTCTTCATCGCCGTGCATCATCAGCCACTTTACATATACTTCCCTGGGGTTTGGTTGCTTATCAATTAAGGCATAAAGTCCCGGTTGGGTAAATTTTGGATCATCACCTTCATTATGCCCATGACGGCGATAACAAACCATATCTACAAAAATATCTGTATTAAATTTTTGCCTGTAAAGCATCGCAACCTGTGCCACTTTAACTACTGCTTCTGCATCATCGCCATTTACATGGAAAACCGGTGCTTTGATAGTAGAAGCGATAGAGGTGCAATAATCTGAAGTGCGTGCATCATCAAAATCAGTTGTAAAGCCTATCTGGTTATTGATCACAAAATGCAAAGTTCCGCCGGTGCAAAATCCTTTCAAACCGCTCATTTGCAACACTTCATAAATAATTCCCTGGCCGGCAACTGAAGAATCACCATGAATAAGAATGGGAAGAATTTTATCGTAATTACTTTCATATACCACATCCGCTTTGCTTCTTGCAAATCCCAAGACAACAGGATCTACCGCTTCGAGGTGAGAAGGATTTGGGGATAATTTTAAATGGACTATTTTACCGGAAGCGGTTTCCACATCACTGCTAAAGCCCTTGTGGTATTTTACATCTCCACTACCCATGGTAGAATCTATTTTTGCATTTCCTTCAAACTCAGTAAATATCTGTTCATAAGTTTTGCCAAGAATATTCGCTAAAACATTCAGCCTGCCTCGATGGGCCATTCCTATCACAACTTCTTCTACCTCGTTTTCGACCGCTATATTTATGATAGCATCGAGCGCAGAAATCGTGTTTTCACCGCCTTCCAAAGAGAATCGTTTTTGACCAATATATTTTGTCTGAAGAAATTTCTCAAACATTACTCCTTCATTCAGCTTTTGTAAAATCCTTCTTTTTTGTTTCAAAGGAATTGGCTCCAGCAAAGTATTTTCTACAGCATTTGTTATCCAGGCAATTTTTTCAGGATCATTTAAGGCACTAAATTCCACCCCGACAGATTCCGTATAACATTTTTGTAAATGATCGATAATTGCTTGCAAAGTAGCCGTTCCAACATTGGCAAACTTACCTGCTACAAATTTTGTTTGAAGATCATTTTCATTCAAACCAAAATTGCGAAGAGCCAGGTTTGCATGGCGGTCTTTTCTTTCGCGGATTGGATTGGTTTTTGAAACAAGATGCCCTTTTGTTCGATAAGCATCGGTAAGCTGGTAAACCCCAAATTCCTTGTCAAGATTTGAAACTACCAATTCGCTTTTAACAGGAACTTCAGTAGTTTTCTGATGCCCGTTCTGATCGGAAACTGCAAAATCAAAGCCCTCAAAAAACTTTCTAAGGTCAACATCTACACTTTCCGGATCTTTTTTAAAATCGGTATACAAGTTTTCAATATAAGCGGGATGAGAGCTGGTTATATACGAGAAATCTTTCATGGTAGAATGAAGTTTGTTATTTTTTCCCTTGAAAAAAGAGGATTTTCAAACGTTAAAAATATGAATGGCAATGTTTTACTGCAAATATCGTACGATTTATTAAGATAATTTTATAATAGAAAGGTAAGCTTTCAAATAATTTTTATAGTAAGCAAACAAATAATTTGATTTTTCATTTTGTTGCGAAAATAAACTCCTCAATGAATTTTACACATAGACATTTAAGCAAATAAAAAAAGCTTCCCACACAATGCAGGAAGCTTTTTTAATAGAAATTAAGAAATTATTTATGAGAAAAGTCCGCCTTTTTTCAAAGAGACTACGCCTTCTCCAATTTTGAATCCGTTATTATAAATTTCAATTTTATACTGACCGGTTTGGAATTTGCTGTTCTGCGACCACTCTACTTTTACCGGTTGTTTTTGCCCCTGAACATAATTCACCTGGATCTTTTTAGTGAAAGCTTTTTGAACACCATCCCGGGTGTTAAAAGTCCCGGATCCTAAAGCGTCTACAGAAACCGGATTTCCTGATGGATCAGTTATGCTGACATAAATATCTTTTGGCCCTGAAGGTGTTATCCTGTTGGCATCAAGTGTAAATGAGATCCTTAATTTATCTACCCTTTTGGCTGTGGAAGTTACCTTTTCTTTCCCGCTGTGCTTTTCTTTTATCCCCTCAATAGAAAAATTAGAGGCTTCTAGCGTAGAACCAATATCAATTACGGTGTCTTTATGCTGGATGACTGTATTTGCCGAATCGTAATTACGTTGTACTACATCTCTTTGACGCGTTACTTCTTTGTTGGTCGCTGTCAACTGAGCATTTGCATTCTGCAAAGAATCAATTTGTGCGGTGTACGTTTCTATATTTCCTTTCAATTGCGCTATCAACCGTTGTGCTTCTGCAAGTTCTGCTTTGGTTGCATTTCTATTATTAATGATACTCTGAACGCGCGATCTCAGGTTATCAATATCTTTATCTTTCGTTTTCAAAAGACTGTCAGCCTTTACGTTGCTCGTTTTTAATGCATCCAGGCGAAGGGCGGCATCATCTAGTTCGCGTTGCAATTCATTTTTAGAAGAATCACTATTGACAATTTGAGTGGTCAGGTCCTGCTTTTCCTTTTGACTTTGGTTTTTATCATAAATAATATATGCCCAGGTACCTAACAGAGCGATCACTAGAATGGCAATTAATATACTGCGACCACTGCTCTTTTTTACTACTTCATTCTCCCTGATATTTTCTTTTTCAGGAAAGTTTTCGTAACTCATAATGTCTATTTTTTATTGTGAATTTAATTAATACGTTTAACATTTTTCCAAAATCATGCCAAAGGTAATGATGATGATCTGTTTAATTCTTTGTTAGTTTTCAATTTTTACGCAATATAAGGGTAAAATTTTATCTTTGAAAAATGACGGTTTCTTCAATAATAGCTGATTGGGAAAATAAAGATTTTAAACCAATATATTGGCTGGAAGGTGAAGAAGAATATTTCATCGATGAATTGATAGATTATGCAGAAAAGAAAATCCTTTCCCCATCAGAAGCAGAATTTAATCAAACTGTCTTTTATGGAAAGGATGCCAATTGTTTTGACATAATCAATGCTTGTCGCCGATACCCGATGTTTGCGGAAAGGCAGGTGGTTCTGCTAAAGGAGGCGCAGCAAATGAGAGACATTGATAAACTGGAACCTTACATTGAAAATCCATTATCATCAACCATTTTAGTAGTTAGTTATAAAGGCAAAACGCTTGATGGTCGTCAGAAATTTTCCAAACTGATCAAAAAGAAAGGAGAACTTTTCCAGGCAAAAAAAATGTATGATAACCAGCTTCCTGCATGGGTTAGTGGTTATCTACAATCGAATGGTTTTAAAATAAAGCCAAAAGCTTTGCAACTGCTCATTGACCATATCGGAAATGACCTTTCACGAATGGTGAATGAAATTGAGAAACTTTCGCTTAACCTGGGAAAAGAAAAAAATATTACAGAAGATGATATTGAAAAATTTATAGGCATCAGCAAAGAATATAATATTTTTGAATTGCAGAATGCATTTAGCATGAAAGATGCACCGCGAGCTATAAAGATTATACAATACTTTGATGCAAATCCAAAAGCGGTTCCTATCCAATTGATTTTACCATCTTTGTACTCCTATTTTTCCAGGATATTGCCTGTTTATCAATTGCATGACAAAAGTGAAAGGGCATTGAAACCAATGTTTAATTATAATTCTTTATTAATTGAGCAAATTCAAATGACCATGAAAAATTATTCCTTTGCTGATATGGAATATATCATTTTGCTATTGCATGATGCTAACTTAAAAAGTATAGGTATCGGAAATATGGGTATTTCAGCCGGTGCATTATTAAAAGAATTATCTTATAAAATAATCAACATAAGTAGGAAAAATTAATATCCCGTACTTCCATCTCTCACCTTTACTTTCTTTTTGCCACTATTCTTTTTTTGATATTCTAATACTTCCTTTGGAACAATTTTCTTCATTGGCGCATCAGCAATTGTATCTGCTGCTTTCACTGGATTCAACAAATACCCCCGGTCATAATCCTCCGACTTTATGATCTTTCCGTTTTCGTAATAAGTCCAGGTACCATCTTTTACACTATACGGTTGTGCCTTAATTATTTTGTAACTGAGAATTTCATTG
>JBDTJV010000425.1:0-4560 GCA_039935675.1 Ginsengibacter sp.
TATGATCAGCATATTCCTCAGTGGCTTCATAAACATTGCCCACTTTCATTTCAGCTATTGATCCCAGGCAAAATTCAAGCTTATTACTATCGCTATGTTTAATGTCCAGCAACTTTCGATAGAGTTGTGGTTCGTACACCAAACGCGGAGTCCCCCTAACGATTGGCATTGGAGGATCATCAGGATGCGCGGCTAACTTTACGCCGGCTTTCTCAGCGACAGGTAACAATTCATTAAGAAAAAAAGTTAACCTTTCCCAAAGCTGTTCAGAAGAAATATTGGGCAAATAACCTGCAGCAGCATTTTTATCATAAACCATATTCCATATCATACCGTTTGGAATGGGCGATTCATCAACGCCATCCATTCCTACAGACACGGCAGCGCCTCTCGCAAATTTTCCAGTTATTCTGCTACAAACACCGGCCAAACTAAAATTATATCCAATAACCGGAATACCTGCTTTCCCAACATTTTGGATGACTTGTTTTAAAAAATCAATTTGTTCGTGTTTTTTCGGTCCATCTAATAAAACATCATACCAATGCGAAGGATCAAAATTTTCTATCGCCTCCAAAATGAGACCTGCTTCGTTTATCTCTTTTTTAAGTTTTATCAGTTGGTCTAATTCCCATAATTTATCAGAATTTCCTGCAATACCCCAGCCGGATGAATCACCAATCGGCTGGTTATTTTTATTCCTTTGGTTTCCCCGATAGAAATAGTCAACCAAGTGCACAATAACATGCGTACAGCCACATTGCCTTGCAAAATCATAGTAATCCCTGTTTAACATGTGACGGTATAAACCGATGCCTAATTTCATATAATTATAAGTTGGTTAATTAAATAATGATGCAAAACATGAAATTTTTCGATTCATAATTGGAGAAGAACTTTATTCCCAGTAAATGAACAAATATCAAAGATTCTTATTTTCCTTAACTCGTGTCTCACGAGTTTCTTGTAAAAAAAAAAGTCCCTTCTGTTGATCTGGAAGAACATTCACCTAAAGAATTCCGTATTTGCGAAATGCTTCTGTACTTGACATGCCGTTTTCAATTTCCTTGCGAACTAATTTTTCCCCTCTTGCTTTTTCTAAAGATTTAAGAACAACTTCTGTTTCATGTTTCCTGGGGATAACGACAACGCCATCAAAATCACCAAATATTAAATCACCGGGTTCTATCCACACATCACCTACCTGTATATCGCACCTGTAATCAACTACCTGGGTTCTCACACCTGAATCCTGACCGAATCTCCCACGGCTGAATACAGGCCAGTTTTGTTCCATTACTTTTTCGGTATCCCTGTAATATCCATTTATGACGGCGCCTGAAGCTCCTCTTTTCTTGGCAGTCGCGGTTAAAATTTCTCCCCAATATGCACATCGCATTTCGCCGCCACTCGCAACATAAATTTCATTGGGTTCTAATTGATCAAGGGCTTCGGTTAATTTTCCAAAGGGCTTTTTTTGAGGGCCATATACATCTATCATTAACACAGGCATTGACCTGCCAATTAATTTATCGTCTATGCGTAACGGATGTAATGACTGTGGCAAAAACTGATGGTAACAATTTAATCCATCCAGGATATCACCAACGACCGAAGTATATAGCTCGGATTTAAAAATTTCAAAAAGTTGATTATCATCAGACCACTGCTGAACCTGGTTTATAGCTTTCTTTTCAGGCATGATTATTTATAAGTTTTACTGTATGATTTTTTATAGTTTCAATCAAAAATTCTATTTCTTCATAGACCATTACAAATTTCTCTTTCGCCGGAGCGAAACAAATCAGTTAATGAAGTTTTATTCCTTCAAAATTATTTATTTGTTTGATAGCCGGTTACACCAGTGGACACAACATTAACATGAATAAATCTTCCCCATATTGCCATTTCTTTTGCTCCGGTCCTTCCTTGATCGGCTATTAAGAGAAGACTGTCTTTGCCCGTTTCGACTATTCCCGAATACCCGGTGGTTTCTTTTGTATAAGTATCCATCGAAAAATCCCAGTGGTAACCACAGCCATCATCAGAAAAAGCAATTCTTGTTCCCGGGCGGCCATAAGTCAATGCCAGGATACCATTTTTCATTAGTACTAAATTGGGGTCTACACTTTCAAGACTCTTTCCTGTCAGCCCCGGTAATACAACGGGTTTGGACCAGGTAGTGCCATTATCATAAGAACGGGATTGATACAAAGGCAGATAGCTACCTATGCGCATGACACAAAGAATAGAACCATCATGTGTTTTTGCAAAAGTCGGTTCACAATATCCTTCAGCGTGGTTGGAACTATCTACAGGAAAACCGGCGGCAATAGTAGAAACAATTTGCCAGGTTGCACAATTATCGTTAGATTTCGCCCACACCACTCTGTATTTTTCATCACCGTCGTAATGACCATACATAACCCCTCTGATAGAACCATCATCCATCACCTTCATTCCGCGATGAAAAAGTATGCTTCCCCATATTCCATCGGTGGTTTTAAACTGCTTGTTCTCGGAGGCGTTGACAATTCCATTGTGTTTAACCCATGATTTACCTTCATCACCGGAAGTCCAGTAAACCATTCTTTCCTGTGTGGGTGAATCAGGATAGGTAAAGTAAACAATACCATACAAAATACCGTCCTTTTTAAACATGGAAGTTAAATAAAAGTCAGGTTGCGTTATTTTCTCCGACCACGTTTTCCCATTGTCTCTTGATATCATCATTGCATCTACCGGATAAGCCATCACCGCATCATGATGTTCACTATAAGAAACGAAAATATTCTTTCCAAATTTAAACACAAAAGGCAACTGGCGTTCTTTGCCATCTTTGGATATGTCAATTTTAAAACAGGAATCCAGTGTAACCATTCTGCTTATTTGTTCCTTTACTTGACTCTTAGAGCCAGCCTTTCTTTTGTCCGATAATAATTTACTCCCCGAATTATTACTCTGAGCATAGGTTGGTATTGCAAGTAATGACATTGCTATGCATACTGTAAATAATTTAATTTTCATCGCAGGTTGATTATAATTCTCCTTGATATTTCTTTCTTTGTCAGGTTTTATTATTTAGTTGATTCTGTTATAAGATTTTTAAGTTCCAATTTTTGAGTGTCACTTAGTTCTCGATATTCGAAATCTCCCAAATGCGTTTTATCTTTTTCAAATATGATTACTTCAGAACCCTTATCCATGGCTATATTATGCCACATTCTAACGGGGATGTTGTAAGTAATTCCTGCTTTCATTTTAATACATTCAAATTGAAATTCATTATTATTTTCAGTTGCTGCAACTAAAATTGCAGTTCCTTTTATGAGAACAAAAACTTCGTCCGTCAAAAGATGCCTGTCCATCTTGGTAATGTTTAAAAGATCCTGTTCCGGCATATAATTTAGCTTGGCTACCTGCCAGCCTTCTCTTATTAAAAAAGGGTTATAGCCACTTCCGTCATTTCTATAAGTTTCGATTAAATTCATAACTCAATTATTTACTTTTGGGTGGGCGTGGATCGTAAGGAATAGTGCTTTCCTTATAACCCCCGTCAATATATATTTCTGTACCTGTGCAATAAGCGGCTTTATCACTGGCAAGAAATGCACAAGTCCACGCTACATCTTCTACGACACCAACTCTGCCAAGCGGAATCCAGTTATTAAATTTTTCTCGGCCGAATTTATCTATCTCATTTTTATTCATTTCTGTTTCAATAGCGCCTGGCGAAACGGCCACCACGCGAATATTATAAGCCGCAAGTTCCAGCGCCAAACACTTTGTCATCATATTCATTCCTGCTTTCGCTGAACAATAATGAACCAACCCTTTTCTCGGCACTTTATCATGAATTGAAGAGATATTAATGATAACCCCGTTGTTTTTTTTCATCATTCTTTTACCTGCTTCCTGTGAGCAAATAAAAGCACCTCTCAAATTCACATTGAATATTCTATCCCATTCTTCTAATTTTAAATCCACAGCATGTTCTATTGTTTCGCAGCCTGCATTGTTCACGAGCACATCAATTGAACCAACCGATTCATCAATGAACTCAAATATTTTAATTACTTCTTCCTGGCTGGAAACATCAGCCTTAAATGAAAAAGCTTTCACTCCATAATCTTTTTGCAGCTCTTTAGCCAACAGGTCAGCACTTTCTTTATGTTGATGATAATTAATAATTACATTAGCTCCGCAAGAAGCCATTGCCCTGGATATTCCTGCGCCAATGCCCCGGCCTCCGCCGGTTACCAAAACATTTTTATTTTTTAGAGTGATTGTATTTTCCATCATACTTTTTCATCATTTAATTATTATTTCAATTTTTTATTTTTCAGTCTAAAGTATTTTATTGCCCTGTTAATGACCGCCCATACTCAGATAAAATTTCATAACCATTTTTTGTAATCAATACATTGTCTTCTATTCGAACACCACAATTTATTTCTTCACCATATATTCCAGGTTCAACTGTTAATACCATTCCTTCCTCCAGCACTCCAATAGACTCAGGTGAAAGTGTCGGCCCAAAATCGTGATAGCGAAAACCCA
>JBDTJV010000426.1:0-3984 GCA_039935675.1 Ginsengibacter sp.
TTAATTGAGGTGGATGACTTGTTAGAACTTTCCATGATTTTGAGTTTATTTCCAAAAATATTAATTATAATTTCGCCAAACTAATTATTTCCTACTCAATCATTTTTTATATGCATCCAAACGTAAAAATATTTTCGGGAACAGGGTCTCAATATTTGGCAAAACAAATTGCATTAAGGTTTGGCGAGCCTTTGGGAAAAATAAATATTCAAAAATTCAGCGATGGTGAGATCGGCGTGGAATTTTTGGAAAGTATTCGCGGCCAATTTGTTTTTTTAATTCAAAGTACTTTTTCTCCAACAGACAATTTGATGGAATTGCTGTTGATGATTGATGCGGCAAAGCGCGCATCTGCTTATAAGGTGATTGCTGTAATGCCCTACTATGGCTATGCGCGACAGGACAGAAAGGATAAGCCCCGTGTAGCTATTGGTTCAAAATTAGTCGCCAATATGATTGTTGCCGCAGGCGCTGATAGAATAATTACCATGGATTTGCATGCGCCGCAGATTCAGGGCTGTTTTGATATTCCGGTGGATCATCTTGATTCTTCTGCGATTTATATTCCTTACATTGAAGATTTGAATCTTGAAAATCTCACTTTTGCGGCTCCCGATGTTGGCAGCGCGAACAGGATTAGAGAGATCGCCAGCTATTTTGAGGTAGATATGGTTATTTGTGATAAACACAGAAGACGTGCTAATGAAATTGCCAGCATGGTAGTAATTGGGGAAGTAACTAACAGGGATATTGTATTGATTGATGACATCTGTGATACCGGTGGAACGCTTTGCAAAAGTGCAGGGTTATTGTTAGAAAAAGGCGCACGAAGTGTAAGGGCTTTTTGTACTCATCCGGTTTTAAGCAACAACGCTTATGAAAATATTGAAAACAGTGTGTTGGAAGAATTGGTTGTGTGTGATACGATTCCGGTGAAACGAAAAACAGATAAAATAAAAGTGGTTTCAGTGGCTGATCTTTTTGCCATAGCTATAAGAAATGCTTATGAAAATAAAAGCATCAACAGTCTTTTTATCAGGAGTAAAATACATTAGAAAAATTTGGCTAATTAGATAAAGCAATCATGCGCTAATTGGCTGTTATCCTGATGTAATAATAGATGAAAGTCATTGAAATTGTAGAAAAATAAGTGGGAATTTGATTTTCCTACTAAACTATAAACTTTAATAAATTAAGCGTTTACAGTAAAACGATAAATAAGCTGAATTCTTTATCAGCTAATTATCACATCTGCAGATTATCGAAATAAATTTCCTTACCTTTGCGCCTCAAAAAAATAAAATAATTAACAATGAAAACAATTACAATCGACGGACAAATCAGGACCGAATTTGGCAAAGCAGCCACCCGCCAACTTCGCTCTGAGGAAAAAGTGCCAGCTGTAATTTACGGAGGTGCAAAAGAGATTAATTTTTCTGCTCCGGTGTCAGCTTTTAAAAACATCATCTACACGCCGGAATTTATGTTGGCAAATATCAATGTAGATGGAACTACCTACAAATGTGTATTGAAGGATCTTCAGTTTGGAAAAGTAAGTGATGACTTAATTCACGTAGATTTCCTGGAACTTGTGGGGGATAAAAAAGTTTCTGTAAATATTCCTTTAAAATTCACAGGTGTACCTGCAGGGGTAAAAGAAGGTGGAAAATTAGTGGTAAAAATGAAATCATTAAAGGTTAAAACGCTTCCTTCCCACTTGTCTGAAAACATCGAAGTGGATATTAATGACCTTAAGCTTAATGAAAATATTCGCGTACAGGATGTAAAGCCTGCCAATATGGAGGTAATGAATTCACCTCGTATTCCTATTGCATCTGTTACAATGACGCGCCAGCTTAAACAAGAAGAAGCCAAAACCGCACCTGCCGCTGAAGCAAAAGCTGCTCCGGCAGCAGCCAAAGCCGCACCGGCAGCAGCGAAAGCAGCTCCTGCTAAAAAATAAAATTATAATTGATTCAGATGCCCTCTTTAACGGGGGCATTTCTTTTTTAGGTACTTTTTTCAAAAGTGCTCAACTCCCAGATTTGCGTACATTTGCACACTAATTTTTAAATATAGGTATGGATAGGAATACGGTTATCGGTTTTGCTTTGCTGGCTTTATTGTTTATAGGATACTTTTATTATTCCAAACAGGGTCAACTGGCAGTAGAACAACAAAAACAACATATCCAGGATTCCCTCAACAGGCTTAAACCGAAAGTAGATTCTACGGCAAAATTGCAAGCCACCAATGACTCATTACATGCACAAAAAGAGCGTATTTCCGGAATAGAACAGGATACCACTACTCAAGAGCAATTGATCACCGTTGAAAATAAATTATTGAAGATTACTTTTTCGAATAAAGGTGGCCAACCAAAAACCATACAATTAATAAATTATACGAAATTTAATGGCCAGCCATTAATTCTCCAGAACGGCAGCTTCAATAATATTTCTTACACAATCAATACCGGCAATAATCATACTGCTGAAACAGCCGACCTTCTTTTTACACCTTCTCCTATTACCACGAATGCAGATAGCAGCCAGGTAATAACCTTTACTTTAAAAACTACGAATGGTGAGTCTGTAGAAAATCAATATATTATTAAGCCGAATGATTATATGATCGGGTTTAATATTGTTCTTAACGGTGCATCTCAGCTGGTAACACAAAATACGATCAACCTTTTATGGCAGGCAAAAGCCGTAAAAATGGAAAAAGACATTGAATGGGAAACCCAACAATCTCATATCTCATTTGTTGAAGGCGGGAATTATGATTTTGAACACCTGGTAAAAGGAAAAGATGATAATAAAAAATTTATTAAGCCAGTTGATTGGGTAGCTGTAAATCAACAATTTTTTGCAGCAGCCATTGTTGCAAAAGATAAATTTTCTTCAGGCCAAATCACTTGGAAATGCCCGGAGGATACTAGTTTGCATATCATAGCAGAAGCAACTGCTAATTTAAAGTTGGATGTTCCTGCAGGAAATAATGCCATTGTTCCTTTGCAACTATTTTATGGCCCAAGTGATTATAACATCCTAAAGTCTTACAATAACCAAATGTATAATATGGTGCCACTTGGTAGCGGTATTCTTGCATTTGTAAAATATATTAACCGTGGCTTTATCATGCCGGTTTTTAATTTCCTTTCCAGCAAAATTGCCAGTTATGGATTGGTTATCGCACTTCTAACTATTATTATTCGTTTATTGATTTCGCCGCTTACTTATCAAAGTTACCTGAGCGGTGCTAAAATGAAATTGTTAAAACCTGAATTGGAAGTACTCAAAACAAAATTCAAAGACGATAAGCAGGCCTTTGGAATGGAACAAATGAAATTGTATAAAAGTGCAGGCGTTAATCCTTTAGGTGGATGCATTCCCGCATTATTCCAGGTTCCAATTTTCTTCGCTTTATATGACTTTTTTAATTCGAATATTGCGTTGAGGCACCAGAGCTTTTGGTGGGCGAGGGATCTTTCCACCTACGATTCGATTTATAACTTGTCATTTAATATTCCATTTTATGGAAATCATGTAAGTTTATTTACTATTACAGCGGCGATAACCAGTATGCTGATTTCTCTTTATGGCATGTCCAACATGCAGGATAACAGCAACCCGGTGATGAAATATTTACCTTTTATTTTCCCCGTTGTTCTTATCGGCGTATTTAACAGGATGCCCGCTGCGCTTACCTGGTACTATACTGTTTCCAACACGATTACGCTGCTTATACAGCTGGTAATTCAAAAATATATTATAGATCACGATAAGATCATGGCCAAACTGCAGGAAAATAAAAAGAAACCAGCCTCTCAAAGTAAATGGCAGGAAAAGGTGGCAGCCATGCAGGAATCAAATGCCAAGCTTAAATCGATGAAAGATAAAAGCGATGCCATAAAAAAGAAAAGATAATTTACTGGTTTGCAACCATTAAGGGAAGAAAAGTATCTTTATGTAGATTTAT
>JBDTJV010000427.1:0-3806 GCA_039935675.1 Ginsengibacter sp.
CCATAATGCTCTAAATTTTGTCTTATAATATTGCAAATTAAAATCGTTCAAACAAAAATAAAATAAGTTTCTAAAATTAGAAATTGAATTTCTTTTAGTTAAAATAGAAAGAGTTTTGTAAAAGCAGAAGAACCATAGTCCAGTAAACAAACAAATATTCGCGATTCCTGATTTAATTACCGGATGATGATTATTTTTCCTTTTATTTTGCGAAAGGTTTACAATCATATCTACATCTAAAACTTTGGTAATAAATCATGAAGCCAAAAATTGCATTTTTGACAGGAGGATATTCCGGCGAAGCAGAAATTTCTTATTTGTCTGCTAAAACGATTGAAAAAAATATTGATCCGGAAAAGTTCGATTATTATAAAATTGACATCACAACCGATGGGTGGTTTTTTATAAACAACGGACAAAAAACAGCCGTGGATAAAAATGATTTTACCATCCGTATTAATGAAAATAAAATAAGATTTGATGCGGCTTTAATTGGAATTCACGGTACGCCTGGAGAGGACGGAAAAATACAAGGATATTTTGATATGCTTGGCATTCCATATACTTCCTGTGATTGCGCTATTTCCGCTCTCACTTTCAATAAAAGATATACAGTTGCTGTTGCATCTTTTTCCGGAATTAAAGTAGCTAATTCAGTGCTATTATTTAAAAACAGTTACAAAAGTCCGGATGAGGAAGTGAAAAATCTTAAATTTCCTGTTTTTGTAAAACCAAATAATGGCGGTTCCAGCATTGGAATGAGCAAAGTAAATTCACCTTCAGAGGAACTGGGCGCGGCCATAGAAAAGGCCTTTAATGTAGATGACCAGGTATTGGTGGAAGAATTTATTAAAGGAAGAGAATTGACAATCGGGGTTTTTCGTTCCAAAGGAAAAATTATTGCTTTGCCGATAACTGAGATCGTAACCAAAAAAGAGTTTTTCGATTTTGAAGCCAAATATTTGGGCGCCAGCCAGGAAATTACTCCTGCAGAGGTGGATGAAAATGTGACAAATCAAATAAAAGAGGAAGCCATAAAAATTTACCAAACTTTTAATTGCGACGGCATCGTAAGAATTGATTTTATTTACAACCAGGAAGAAAAATTACCATATATGCTGGAAATAAACACGGTACCGGGCCAAACAGAGGCAAGTCTTGTTCCACAACAAGTGCGTGCAATGGGCTGGACATTAATGGATTTCTATACTGCAATGCTGGAAGAATGTTTACCTGTTTAAATTTATTAAATTGCACCACTTTATTTTATAACTTATTTTTCTATTGTGTTTAAATTTATAGCAAGGCAAAGTTTTATTGTAAATCTCCTGGCTGCAATCGTCCTGGTTTTTTTGGTGGGGGTTTTATTTTTTTATTCGCTCGGATGGTTGACACATCATGGAGAATCGCTAAAGGTGCCCTCGGTTATTGGTAAAAATGTGGACGACGCTGTAGATCTTTTAGATAAACAAGGATTTGATGTAGTGATTACCGATTCGCTTTATAATGATAGCCTGGCCCTGAACATTGTAAAAAAGCAATTACCAGATCCAGATGCAACCGTAAAAGTAAATAGGACCGTATTTTTAAATGTCAATCCAAAGAGTTTACCTATGGTTGATATGCCCAGCCTGGAAGGTTTAAGCTTCCGTTTTGCTGTGGATAAACTTACAAAGAATCACCTGAAATTAGGAGATACTACCTACAAGCCAAACTTTATGAAAGGCTCCGTGTTGGAGCAGCAATATAAGGGACAGAAAATTGCGTTTGGAACCAAGATACGCTGGGGTTCACCCATAGATCTCATCCTCGGAGGTGGACTGGAACCTGTTCAAATTCCGGTACCGGATCTTATGGGATTAACTGTAGATCAAGCAAGAAATCTTCTCCAAAATAAAGGGATTATACTGGCTGCGATATTAGCCACCGGCAATGTAACTGATACAGCCAACGCGTTTATTTATAAACAAAATCCGGATGTAGATGATTATACAAATAATCCGGCTTTTATACAGCCTGGCCAAACAATGGATATTTGGATACAGGTAGAAAAACCCGTTATTGATACAACAAGAACAGATACTTTACAACAAATAAAAAAATAAGTTTATGACAAATATTTCTTCCGAGGAATTGAAATCAAGATTAGATGCAGGCGAAAAAATAAATCTTTTGGATGTACGACAACCGGAGGAAACTGCAGAATATAACATTGGCGGCATTGCTTTACCTCTTGGAATAATCCAAAGTATGCAAACCGATGAAATCGAAGAATGGCGTGACAAGGAAATCGTTTGCTATTGCCGCAGCGGAAACCGTAGTGGAATTGCTGCTCTTTTACTTGAAGAAATGGGCTTTGCAGATGTTAAAAATTTGGCTGGTGGAATGTTGAAATGGAAAGAAAAGTATGGAAAATAGTAAAGTGAAAAAGATGGAATAATATTTCACTAAGATGTTTTTCGTTTCAACGATTAATAAATATGCATGACTGTAATCGTATTTTCTCTTATTGTGCTTGCCGGGGCGTTTCTTGCGGGGCTGGTGGGTTCTCTTACGGGCCTCGGTGGTGGCGTGATTATTATTCCGATGCTCACCCTTTTATTTGGAGTGGATATTCATTATGCGATTGGAGCTTCCTTAATTTCGGTAATTGCCACTTCTTCCGGGGCTGCAGCCGCCTACGTTAAAGAAGGGATTTCCAATATTCGCGTTGGTATGTTTCTGGAAATTGCCACTACTTTGGGAGCTGTGGGCGGAGCAATGCTGGCAATTTTTGCCCCTACTCATATTATCGCGGTTATTTTTGGATGCGTCCTCATCTTTTCAGCCGTATTATCTTTTAGAAAAAAATCCGAAACAATCATAACTGGCAACAGCGGAAAATTTGCCACTGCCTTAAAATTAAACAGCTCTTATCCTTCAGAACACGGTCAAATCAATTATAGTGTAGCAAATATCACCGGCGGTTTTTTTACAATGGCGCTTGCAGGCATTCTTTCAGGGTTGCTGGGAATAGGCTCAGGCGCATTAAAAGTGATTGCCATGGATACAGTGATGAAACTTCCATTTAAAGTTTCAACTACCACCAGTAACTTCATGATTGGTGTAACGGCGGCTGCAAGTGCTGGCATTTATTTACAAAGGGGATACATTAATCCCGCCTTGTCGATGCCAGTAGTTTTGGGTGTAATCATCGGTGCATTTTTCGGATCTAAAATATTGGTAAAATCACAAACACAATGGCTGCGAGTATTGTTTGCGATCGTTATTACTTTTTTAGCCATCCAGATGATCTATAACGGAATAACAGGTAGAATATGAAGAATAAAGTATCCGATTATGATATAGAATCAGTAATGGGGAAGCTCCTCATTACCGGTGTGATCATATCGGGCACATTGATTCTTGCAGGAGGCATATTTTATATGATACAGGAAGGTCTTTCTATTCCCCATTTTAAAACTTTCCGGGGAGTTCCATCCAATTTAAGATCAGTAAAACAAATTTGCTATGGGTTTGTCCATTTGGATAGTTTATCAATTATACAAATGGGCCTTCTTTTATTAATTGCAACACCGATCGCAAGGGTCATCTTTTCTGTAATTGGTTTTCTTTTTGAAAAGGACTACCTATATGTTCTTATATCACTCATCGTATTAGCCATAATTGCTTACAGCATATTTAGTATTGCATGAGGTATTTTTCGAATGAAATCAAAATTGAGTACTCTGTATTAAATAGGCAATCAATAATACACTTACTAAAAATATAATCGCAGTAATTAAAGTAAGCAATAGGGTCGAGTT
>JBDTJV010000428.1:0-8398 GCA_039935675.1 Ginsengibacter sp.
AAGCCATGGATTTGGTAGCTTATTTGTTGTCTCTTAAACAACTGCCATTGCCGAAAGGTGTGCCGCCCAGGGAATTTTTATATCCAAAAGAAGTAAAACAAGCGGTTGACGGTGGAGCTGGATCCACGACAGAATTAGACGGTGCCTCTTTATATACAGCCAATTGCCAGGCTTGTCACCAGCCAACAGGGGAAGGATTGAAAGGTGCATTCCCTCCTTTGAAAGGTAGTAACATTGTGTTGAGTGATAGCGCGGTATTGATGGTTAATATCATTATGAATGGTTATAGCGGTCTGGTTTCCCAGGGTTACGGACCAATGCCGCCAATAGGAACTACTAACAATTTATCAGCAGCTGAAATTTCAGCAATTATGAATCATGAAAAATCTAGTTGGGGAAATAACGCGAAAAAGGTTACAACTGATGAAATTCAGAAACTCATGGATGCAGTAAAAAAGAAATAAGTTTATAATAAAATAATTTGCAAAATGAAAAAGATATTTTTATTGATACTAATCCTTGCAATCCGCATTACAACAATGGCCTGTCCTACATGTGAAGCGCAAAAGCCAAAAATTTTGCAAGGTCTCACATCGCACGGTTCAGGACCATCGAGTAATTGGGATTACCTGGCGGGCTCTATAACACTTATTATTGTGTTGGCAGTGCTTTATTACGCCATTAAGTGGATTATTCATCCCGGGGAAAAAGAAGAAAACCATATTAAAAGAAATATTCTAAATTTTTAGGTATGGAAGAAAGAAGTTCAATAATCATTTTCATTGACGATGATCAACAACCTGTTGGATCATTCAAATCTCCAATTAATTTTGAGCTTGATACAAGCAAACTGGTGGATGGAGAACACTATTTGCGTATTGTAAGCAAAGACCCCAATGGGAAGGAAGGCATCCGAAGGATACCTTTCACTGTTCGCAATGGTCCTGACATTTCTGTGGAAGGATTGCATGATAACCAGGTAGTAGACGGTGTGATCCCGATGATGATCAATGCTTATGGCAAAGGTGATCAAAAAGTATTTTTGATAGAAGGTAGTGAAGTTCCCAGGAGTATTCCCGGCTGGATTTGGATTGTTCACATATTGATTGGCGCCTGGGCTATTTATTATTTGGTCACTCAATTATTTGAACGATAATACAATCAATATTTTTTTCTGTAAAATAAAATTATTGTAGAAGTAATTTCCAGTATCCGATAAATTTTTATAAAGAATTGATCCGCAATAAAAAGATATATTTCATCGCATGCTTCTTTTTTAACGGCCTGTTGAGTACACTATTTTAATTCCTGATTTCAACGTTTTGCCAATTTCGTAGAAGTGTTTGATCCAATCAAGATGCATAATTATAATTGGTAAGAATTAAATCTAAATAAGGCCAGAATAGAATTCCACCTTATTTATTGGTTTACTGCAAACGAAAGATTTTTCTTTATCCCTGGTATAAAAACGCATGATATTTCAGGATGATTTGCAAATGAATTGAGGCCTGCTATTAACAACATTTATTGTCTTATAAACTGAACAATTTTTCATTCAGATACGCTAACTGATTCCTTTTTTCTGAAACTTACATAAAAAACGGAACCTTTATCTGGATCACTTTTCAGCCAGATATTTCCACCATGTTTTTCCATGATCTTTTTTACAATAGAAAGACCAACTCCTGAACCTTCGTATTCCTGCGCTTCATCGGCCCTGGCAAACAAATCAAATATTTTTTCATGATTCCCCGGTTTAATTCCTATTCCATTATCGGTTACGGTATATCTTATTTCATTTCCTATATCCTCACCATTGATTGTTACGTGTGGTTGCTGATTGCGGCTTGAGTATTTCACTCCATTCCCGACCAGGTTTGAAAAAACCTGCATGATCATCGTTTTATCTCCATATATGGCAGGTGTATCACCAATATTTATTTCAGGACTATGTTTTTGGTTTACTACTAATTGTTCCTGCTTCACTTCATTCAGAATCTGATCCATGCTTACCATGTTATGAGTTAGTTTGGATTGTCCTATGCGGGAGTAATGAAGCACTTCCTGTATCATGGCATTCATTTTATTGGCTACACTTAAAATGCGGTCTACCATATGCTGTGCCTTCGGTTCAAGATTAAAATATTGAGTGAGCATTTGTGAATAACTCTTTATGGAAGTGATCGGGTTTTTGAGATCGTGAGAAATGGTATAACTAAAAGCATCCAACTCATCATAAGCTTCCTGCAGTTTTTCATTTAGCTGCCTTAATTCTAATGCCTTGCGCCTGAGGGCAAATGCAATTTCTTCCTTTACCTGCAATACGGATTTTAATTCTTCATTCTTCCAGGGAACGGAAGTATTTTGAACCGTTTGTGACCATGTTTCAAATGAGTTGCGGGGAGATATATTGATCAGCCCATTACTATCATATTCTACAGGCTTATCCGGATTTCCAGCCCAGTTTATTGTAGTGATCACTTCCGGCCTGAACCATAAAAGGCAGTCTTTCACCTCTTTAGAAAGACGGCATGCCAACAGCCCTGTTGCCTGGGTTCTTTTCCCGGCGGACGGTGCATAAATGAGCGGCAACCGGTTGGTTTCATATAATTGACTCTCAATGGTGTTGTATAACCAATCAATTAATTCAAGGATAAATTCTTCATCGGGGACATTACCTCCGGTGTATAATTTGTTGTCAAAAAATAAGGCGGCACCTGTAGCACCTGCCACATCAAGCAGGGTGCCTTCCTGTTTAAAAAGGGCTTCCTCAATAGTACCATATCTTAATAATTGGTTTGTCAAGGCATCCACTGCGATTTTTAAACGATTTTTAAGATACTCATCTTCTTCGGCCTGGCGAAAGCTCAATGCGGAAGACAAAACCTGTCCTATTAGTTTGGATGCCACCCGTTCATTATAATTAATATATCGCGGCGAATAATTATGACAAGCTACCAGTCCCCACAATTCACCCTGGTACAATAAAGAAATGCTGAAGCTGGATGCAACGCCCATATTTTTCAGGTATTGAATATGAATAGGAGATACGGCACGCAATACTGAATGAGTAAGATCCGGTGAACCGATACCAAAATCATCAGAAAGAGCAATGGCTGATGTCTCATTATTTACATCGGCTATTAGTCTTGTCAGGTTGATTTTATACAATTCCCTCGCTTGTTTGGGTATGTCAGAAGCCGGGTAATGCAAGCCCATTAATGGCCCGAGTTCTTTGTTTTTTACTTCAGCAACCACCTCTCCATGTCCATCCTGGTGAAATTTATAGATCATTACCCGGTCATAACCAATGATCTTTTGAATTTCCTCAGCAGATCGTTGAAGTAATATGGAGAGCCTTGAATCGGAGAGCATTACGGAAAGTGAACTGCTAAGGTTGCGATTAATATCTGATTGTAGATCCGACATCTCGGGTTCAAATTCCAGGAGGTAATATTTTTTTTCGCAGCTGAAAATGAGGTTAAACGATTTGCCTGAAATGCTAATAGAATAAGGGTTTGACGGTTCGAATCCCTTTTTACTTTCGGCTGATTTAATTAATGGAATAATGAAACCATCTGCGCCATCTTTTTTAAATAAAATTTCCAGCGCTTCAGCAGGTTTGTTCAAAAGAGAAGAAGAAGATGCAGTCAGAAAATTTGAAATATTTTCACTGCAACCAAGGATAGTAAAGAATTTGTCAATAATAACCAGGAATCCATGGCTTTGAATTTTTCCCGGAATATGGATGGGTTCTTTATCGCAATTTGTCAAATCGGTTACATTCATTATAACTTCAGTTAAAATTTTAAATAAAAGAGAATTATTTATTTCAAGGTAAAGGCATTGGGGTCTACATAAAGGTAACCATATTCAATCCGCATAAAGGGCATTTTTTTACGAATTCTTTTCGATCCAGGTTTTAAATTTCAAAAAGGTTTCGTTTGCGGAATTGATAATAACGGGTGAGGCTTTTTGGATATCAATTTGTCTGTTTAACCGCTCTTTAAAAGATGCCCACTTACTTTCTGTTTGGTCGCCATAGCCTTTAAAAAAGGAAATGCCTTCGTTATCTGTCAGATTTAATTTCTTCTCCATCATTTGGTGTATGATCTTTCCACCTAGCGTAGAACCTTCTATCACATACAAGGCGCCAAAAGCCTGCAAAGAGTTTTCTATTATTGGCAGATCAGCATCTTTTGCTTTGCTGGGTAAGACACCTCCCATGATTTTAATATCGTTTGCTATGCTTTCTGTTTTACGTCTTAGAAGATAATCTGGCAATTCAGCTGTGCCAACATGTAGGTTTATTTTATCTTCTAAAGCACCAAAGTAGCCATAAAAAAGTTTCAGGATCTTTACATAATCTTCCCTTTTCACTACCTGTTTTAAAAGGGTTACCAATAATTTTTCCAGTTGCTGATGGTTTTCTTTGGTAACTTTTTTTAATTGTGCTGATAAATTTTGGGACAAAATTTGATGTTTATTTAATAATTAGCGGTGTTACAAGATCGTCAAATTTATTTCTTTTGACGGTAAGATTTACTTAAAAAAATTACTTAGAGGAAATAGAAAAGAAAATGATATACAGTTGCGAGGCAGGTTCATTGATTAAAGAATAATAAATCGATAGAAATCACTATCCGGAATTTTGTTTTTTATTAAAATCGAATTTTGTTTTCTGAAAAATTCCCGTAATTAAATATCAAAAAGGAAGTATTTTGCAAATAATTTAAAAAAATATAAACATGAATTGTCCTAAATGCGATGGCGAACTACAAGATGAAAAACAAGGAAATATAATCGTAAAACGTTGTAATAAGTGTTTAGGCATTTGGCTGACCTATCCCGAATTGCAAGAGGTTGAAGATACCGTTTGGAGCGATGAAGAATTAAAGGGAACATTAGAATTTAATCCAAAGCCAGATACCCTTAAATGCCCTGAATGTGGCAGCCAGATGGTAAAGTTTGATTACAGGTATACTGATCTTCAACTGGACACGTGCCCAAACCTGCATGGCTTTTGGCTTGATAACGGCGAAGAAGAGAGGGTAAAGGAAATAATGGCAAAAGATGAATCTGATTTTGAAAGAAAAATAGAAGCGGAAAACCAATGGTCAAAATTATTGGATCATTTACATTCGCCCACTTTTATGGACAGAGTAAAGAATTTTTTAAATCCATAATAATTTCCGGGATTTAAATTTCTCTGAACGTTTGCAAAGCTTCTACATATTTTTTTTAAAATTGAATACATTCATTCAATCAGCAAATCTCTTTTTTTGGAATGGTGGATTATAACTTGAGACCTCGGTACTTGACTGTTACGGTTTCAAAAATCAATCTATGAAAGTCAACTTTGGAGTAAATAAACAAATAAGACAGATTTTCATTTCAGCAGAAATTATTATAGACCTCTAACTTCTAATTCCTGCTATTCAATAGGAGCATTTTTGTACGAATTATAACAAAAGCGAGCAGGAAGCTCACATAGATGCGTAGCGTCGGGCCATATTGTAACAACGGGTTTTAACCCGTTGAAAAAAAATAAAAAACTAAAGGGAACTCCTGGATTGATATCGGTCTATAAAATAAATTTAAAACGTTCCTTCCTTGAACAACCGATTATATCCGTCGTTATAAAACTAATCAGACCATACGGCTCTTTCCACGTAATTCTTCTACTACTAAAATTTTGAAAAAAATGAGATTAAAACTCCCTTCATAAAAGGTTTTTATTTCGAAATTTTAATTACAGATTTCCGAGAAGAAGACATATAAACTATTTCAAGGCGGTTCTGCAAAATACATATCCATTTCTTTTTCATTCTTGCTTCTATTTTCCCCAGGTATAAAAGAGGGAATTTAGCCTCCAGGTTATAAGTTACTTTTCGGGATAATTTCCTCCATTTTACAATCTGATCTCAACTTTTTAGAGAATTAAAAGATTTAACAGTTAAAGAAATAGTTTCCTTAATCACGCAATTTTACATAAGCACCATAATGTCATCATATTCATCAAGCTGGGAATATACTCTTATGCCCTGGTCAATGTACGCTCCATACTGAGACGATTGGAAATAAAAAAAACTCTCATTTATTTGTGGTGATGCATAAATTTTTATATAAATGCCATGGTTAGGAGTTATCAAAGCAATGTCATCTTTTCACGCCTCGCGAACCGGTATATAAAGAATAATCACGTTTTTCGATTGTACAAATAATTTGAATCTGTAATAAAATATAATAAATAATCCCTTAACTCCTTGAGAATTAGGATGGTTTTAATTTTTTGGTACAATTTTTTCTGTATATTGTATAGTAATCTAGTAATTCAATTTTTTACCACCAATTCATTAATATGGAAAACTATAACAATGCAAAATTCGGCAACGAAACAGGAGAATTTAGTCCTTCAGCTAATGAACTAATCGAATCAGAAATCAATTTAAGACGTCAAATAGAAGAGGTAGCTGCTGCAAGTAATTCACTGCCCATTGAGGGCAAGATAATCGAGGATTATGTATTTGAGGAAAAAGATGAAGAGGGAAATACAAGGCAAATAAAATTGTCTGATCTTTTTGAATCCGGGAAAAATTCACTGATGATTTATAGCCTCAGGTTTAGTGATAAAGGTAAGCCGCTATATCCTGCTTGCAGTTCTATTGCAGATGGCATCAACGGAATGGTATTTTATGCGGAACAAAAAGTAAAAATTGTCATTGTGGGAAACGCTTCCATTGACAGGCTGAATGATTGGTCAAAAAGTAATGGCTGGAACAACCTGCATCTCCTTTCTTCTGCAAAGAATAATTATGGTTCAAATTATAATGGGGATAATAAAAAGAAAAATCAAAGGCCTATCTTAAATGTGTTTCGCAAAACAGAGGATGGAATTTATCATTTCTACGCAACGGAACTTTTATTTGCTCCCAAAGAAAAAGAATTAAAGAAAAGCGATGCTGATACAATATGGCCTCTGTGGAATCTTTTTGATGTGATTCCCGATGAAATAGGCGCTAATTGGAATCTGAACTTATCGTATTAATAATCTTGATTATTTCTTCGTTTACTGCGCATGCCGGGAATCTATTTTCTCGGTCATGAAGAATTTTTTCAAATAACTATACCGAAATCTCAAGCTATTTTTTCTTATTCCTATTTGGATTTATTTTAATATGGATTTCTATCTTCAATATCAAACCTTTCCCAGGAAACGCTTGGTGTGGTTTTGGTTGATGAAGTGTAATTATAAAATGTGCTTATAAGAAAATTTTGATTAGAATCTATATAATTTAATGATCACAAGGCTTTCCATTATTTACTGAATTATATTATTTTGATATATTGTTAAGTCTACAGCTTGTCCTTTTTGAATCTATATAAAAAGATAATTTAAAACTTAACTTCATTATCTATCAAAAATCAGGATCAATTAATTACCTGTATAATCTGTCCCGTAAGTTTCCATTCCCCATTTATTTTTTCAAGCATGCGCACCTCAAAAGTATGATTGACTACCTCTGTGTCAGAAGTGGATGTTTCGTCGTGGGTGACTAACGCAGTATTTCCATTAATGCTCATTCGGTAATTTGAATTTTTCGAGGTACCACCTTTACCCATATTTTCCTTTGAAGCATTTGCTAATTTATCTGCCGGAATTGAAAATGTTTTCCCTTCAGCAGTCATAATTATTACCGTACTGTAAGGCTCTATTTTCCAGCAGGCTGCATGTGATGGAGCATCTCCTGACCGCCATGTGGAGGATTCTTTTTCCAATAATTTTACTATTGAAGTAGAATCATTGGTTTGACCACAACTACTCTTTGCAATAATCATTACCAGGAAAAAGGTCAAAATATTTTTCATAAATTGTCATTTTGCTATTAAAGATAAAATATAATTTTTCAGATATAAATATGGATTAATGAAATAACCTAAACTGAATATTGAGAATATTTTAAAAAAGGGTTTTGTGAAAGGAAAGAAGCAGCGCAATTGATGGATACCATTTCATAAGCCTCAAATGAAGATTGGATTTTCCTTTTTATTGAAAACAGAAATCATTCTTATTGGTTTGTCTGCTGCGAATTTGACATGCAATTTGCCTTTCATTTCACCCTTTAACCGCGCTGATTTATCTTTGTAAAAATTTTGAATATCCGCATATTATATAGAAAATTATCCGACTTATATTTCCGGCAGACATACTTGGGCATTCTTTCAGTAAGATTTTTATATTTAAACCAAATTCTTTTTTACAAAACAAAAAATTATCATGAAGAAAATATTAGCAATATCCATTTTATTAGCAGCTTGTAACAGCCAATCACCCAAAGTAAATACGGTTGAAAACGCAAAAGACACAATAGCTGCAACAGCACCTGTAAAGAAGTTT